>SCUQ01000581.1 GCA_004297635.1 Rhizorhabdus sp.
CGCGCCGCTCGTCTGGCGCGAGAAGATCGCGCGGGAGAAGCTGCTCGAGAACGCCTGAGCCTGATACGTCACCCCGGCGAAGGCCGGACTCCCCTGTCGTTCATTACCGAAGGGGGCGTCCGGGCTGCGTCGGGATGAGAGGAGCATAATGACGGCGAGGACTATCCTGAAAAGGACCGGGATGGCGATCGGCGCGCTGGCGTTGCTCCTTGCCGCCCTGTGGTTCGCGCGCCCGCTCTATCTCGACCGCATCTATTATCGGGGGCCGGTCTCCGCGCATTTCGACGGGCAGCGCTTCTTCAATCCCGACGAGGAACGCACGCCGCTCAACGTCTTTCGGATCGGTTTCGGCCGGCTCTGGGCGAACGCGACCGGGCAGCGTTCGGCACAGTGGCCTGAAAGCATCGCCGTCACCCCCTCCCGCCCGCCGGCGCGGGTGGATGGGCAGAAGATGCGCGTCACCTGGATCGGCCATGCCACGGTGCTGATCCAGACGCAGGGTCTGAACATCCTCACCGATCCGATCTGGTCCGATGTGGCCGGGCCGTGGAATCGCCTCGGGCCGCGCCGGTCGCGGGCGCCGGGCGTCCGGTTCGAGGATCTGCCGAAGATCGATCTCGTCCTGATCAGCCACAATCATTACGACCATATGGACCTGCCGACGCTGCAGCGGCTCTGGACGCGGGACCGGCCGCTGATCGTCACCAGCCTCGGCAACGACACCCTCCTGAAGCAGCATGGGATCGGCGCGGTGGCGCGCGACTGGGCCGGGGCGGTGCCGGTGCGGCCCGGCATTTCGGTGATCGTCGAGCGGGTCCATCATTGGAGCAGCCGCTGGGGCGAGGACCGCAATCGTGCGCTGTGGAGCGGCTTCACCATCACCCTGCCGGGCGGCAACATCTTCTTCGCGGGCGACACGGGATGGGGCGATGGCGGCTGGCCGGCGCTGGCGGCGCGACACGGTCCGTTCCGGCTCGCGATCCTTCCGATCGGGGCCTATCATCCGCGCGCCATATTCGGCCGCAGCCATATCGATCCGGCCCAGGCGATCGCGGCGTTCCGTGCGCTGGGGGCCACGCAGGCGCTGGGCATCCATTGGGGGACGTTTCAGCTGACCGACGAAGGCGCCGACACGCCGAGGCTGGAACTGGCGCAGCGGCTGCAGGAGAGCGGAATCGCGACCGGGCGATTTGTGACGACCGATCCCGGCAACCCGCTGTTCGTGCCCCTATCAGTGCGGCCAGGCGAAGGAGAGGCCGGTTTCGCCGGTCGGTTCAGCCCGGGCGCCAAAGCGTCGTTCCAGAAATAGGCCCTGTCCCGCCCGATCGATCGCCACCACCGAGCTGCAGCGCGTGCCATAGATCGGATCGTTAATGAAGATCGGGCTGTGCCGTGGTTCCTGCGGCACGTCGGAGGGCCGATCAGGATCGAGGCCGATGTCCGGCAATATGTCCTCGCGCAGCCCATCGAGCAGCAGGGCCGGCTCTTCGGCGGCACCCGTCAGCCAGTCGAGCAGGAGGGACTTGAGCCGCAGCGTCTTGGGCCAGGGCTCGTCGAGTTTCCCGTTCGACAGGCCATAGAGGGCAGGAGAAAGATCGGTGCGCTGCGTGGCCGGACGGTTCGACAGGAAGCGTGCACGCTGCCGGTCGATCGCGATCAGGTTGACCGGATTATAGGCGTCGATCAAGAGCGTATCGGGGTCCGCGCCGCCCAGCAGATCGGTGACCAGGGCACCGCGGGAGGGGCGGTCCGGCGCGGGGCCGCCATAGCCGCGCAAATTGGTGACGACGGCGACGCGGCCTGCCTCCGATACGCCGAGCCAGCTGCCGCCCGACTGGATGTCACGGCCCGCGATCAGCCCTGGATCGCTATCCCAGCGGGCGAGCGGCGCGGCAGGCCGGACATGATATTCGTCGCGATTGCCGGCAACGATCAGCTGCCAGCGCGGATGGGCCCGCCAGGCAAGGGCCAGGACGCACATCGCCTAGCGCTTCGGCCGGCCGCCCGGCCAGCGGGTCTCCGGCACGAACAGCGTGGTGATCAGCGCGATTCCCATGCAGCCCGCGACATACCAGAAAAAGGCCGACTCGATGCCGGCCGACTTGAAGCTGAGCGCGACCGATTCCGCGGTTCCGCCGAAGATCGCCTGGCTCACCGCATAGGGCAGGCCGACACCAAGCGCGCGGACATGCGCCGGGAACAGTTCCGCTTTCACCACGGCGCTGGTGGCGCTCGACCCCGAGATGATCAGATAGGCGACGCAGATCAGCAGGAACGCCTCGACCATGCCGGTGGCCGCGCCGATCGCCGTGAACAGCGGCACGGTTCCGATCACGCCGGTGATCCAACACCAGTAGAGCAGCGGCTTGCGCCCGATCCGGTCGGACAGCGCACCAAGCAGAGGCTGGATGACGATGTAGAAGATCAACGCGGCCGAACAGACGAGCGACGCCTGATCCTTGGCGAAGCCCGCGCTCGCGACCAGATATTTCTGCATATAGGTCGTGAAGGCGTAGAAGCTGACATTGCTGCCGATCGACAGGCCGAACACCAGCGCTACCTGCCGGGGCTGTTCCCGGATAAGCGTCATGAGGCCGCCCTTGCGGCGCTTGCCATGGCTTTCCTCCAGAAAATCCGGTGTTTCGTCGATGCCGCGCCGCAGCCAGAAGACGCTGATCGCCAGGATGGCACCGGTCGCGAAGGCGATCCGCCATCCCCAGGCTTCGAGCTGCGCCTCGGTCAGGAAGAAGAATTGCAGGGTGACGAGCAGGGCAAGCGCCAGGAGCTGTCCGGCGATCAGGGTGACATATTGGAAACTCGACCAGAAGCCGCGTTTGTCGGGGGGCGCTATCTCCGTGAGATAGGTGGCGGCGGTACCGAATTCTCCGCCCAGGCTGAGCCCCTGCGCCATCCGTGCCAAGGTCAGCAGCACCGGCGCCCAGATGCCGATCGAGGCATAGGTCGGCACGCAGGTGATGATCAGCGAACCCGCGCACATCAGCGTGATCGACCAGGTCAGCGCGCTCTTGCGCCCATGGCGGTCCGCCAGGATGCCCAGCAGCCATCCGCCGAGCGGGCGCATCAGGAAGCCGATCGCGAAAACGACGCTGGCCGAAAGCAGCTGCGCGGTCGCATCGCCCGCAGGGAAGAAGCTTTTGGCGAAATAGAGCGAGAAGGCCGAGTAGATGTACCAATCGTACCACTCGACCAGATTGCCCAGCGATCCGCCGATCACCGAGCGAACGGGATTGCGGGATCGGGTGTCTGTCGTCATCGCCTATCCCCGTCGTTCCAGCGAAAGCCCGAATCTCTCTGCCTTCTCACGACAATGAAGGAAAGGGAGATCCCGATGTCCGCAGACCGTGCGGCCTGTGCCGGGCCATGGTTTCGCGTGGAAACCGAAACCGTCATGCATTTCTGCATATCATCAGGGAGGATGGAGGCCCGAGCCGGAATCGAACCGGCGTGCAAGGATTTGCAGTCCTCTGCGTAACCACTCCGCCATCGGGCCAAACCGGTGAAATGAAGGCATTTCGTGGTCCGGGGGCTCTAGGGTTCGCAATTCTCTCCGTCAAGGTCGCAATCGCGGGGTCCGTCAGGCCGGCCGTATCGCTTGGGGCGGAGATCGCGCTTGGCGGAAAAGCGGCAACGCGATAAAGCCTTGAAGCCCTTAAAACTGTATTGTACAACTAAGACACCAAGAGGCGGGAAAGCCAGTGACCGAGCAGAATTTCGAGCAGATGCGCCGTGCCATGGTGGTGAGCCAGCTCCGGACCACCGGGGTGAGCGATGCGCGGGTTGTGGCGGCGATGGGCGATATAGCGCGCGAACGTTTCGTACCGGGCGACAATGCCCGGCTGGCCTATGCCGATATGGCGCTGCCGATCGGTGGAGGACGCGCGCTCAATCCGCCGATGGTGACGGGACGCTTGCTGACCGAGGCGCAGGTGCAGCCTGGCGACACCGCGCTCGTCGTTGGGGCCGCGACCGGTTATGTCGCTGCTTTGCTGGAGCGGCTCGGTGCCTCGGTCGTCGCGGTCGAGGATGATGCCGATCTCGCTGCCGCCGGCAAGAAGGCGGCGCCGGGCGCCACCTGGATCAAGGCTGCGCCTACCGCCGGAAGCAAGAAGGGCGCGCCCTATTCGCTCATCTATATCGACGGCGCGGTCGAGGACATTCCGCAGGCCCTGATCGACCAGCTGGCCGATGGCGGACGGCTGGTCGGCGCGGTGATCGAGCAGGGCGTGACGCGCCTGGTCGCGGGCGTGCGTGCCGGCAAGGGTTTCGGCGTCAATGCCTTCGCCGACGCCGATGCAGCGCCGCTGCCGGGTTTCGCGAAGCCTGCGGCATTCAGTTTCTGACAGGGAATGCATAAGTGAGATTGACGTTCGGGGGCGCGGCATTCGGCCGTCTGGGAGTTTCGCTCGCAGCGATCACGCTGGCGACGGCGGTTCCGGCGTGGGCGGATACCCTGCGCGACGCACTGACCCAGGCCTATGCGTCGAACCCGACCCTGACCGGTACGCGCGCGGGCCTGCGCGCGACCGATGAGAATGTGGGTATCGCGCGGGCCCAGGGCCTGCCGGATGTCAGCGCCAACGCCTCC
>SCUQ01000063.1 GCA_004297635.1 Rhizorhabdus sp.
GGAGATGGCTGAACGCGGTCGGGCGGATCTTGCAGCGGTACGGCTTGTTGCTGCCATCCGAGACCAGATAGACGCCGAACTCACCCTTCGGGCTCTCGGTGGCGACGTAGACGTCGCCGGCGGGCACGTGGAAGCCCTCGGTGTAGAGCTTGAAATGGTGGATCAGCGCTTCCATCGAGCGCTTCATCTCGCCGCGCTTGGGCGGGACCACCTTGCGGTCGAGGCTGGCGATCGGCCCGTCGGGCATCTCGTTCAGGCACTGCTTCATGATCCGGGCCGACTGGCGCACCTCCTCGATGCGGACCATGATCCGGTCATAGCAGTCGCCTTTGGTGCCGACCGGGATGTCGAAATCCATCCGGTCATAGACCTCATAGGGCTGCGACTTGCGGATATCCCAGGGGATGCCGGCGGCGCGGATCATCGGACCCGAGAAGCCCCAGGCGATCGCATCGTCGCGGCTGACCGTGCCGATATCGACATTGCGCTGCTTGAAGATGCGATTGTCGGCGAACAGCGACACCGCATCGTCGAACAGGCGCGGCATGCGGGTGTCGAGCCAGTCGCCGATATCGGTCAGCAGCTTGAGCGGAACATCCTGATGCACGCCGCCCGGCCGGAAATAGGCCGAATGCATGCGCGCGCCCGAGGCGCGCTCGAAGAAGTTGAGGCAATCCTCGCGGATTTCGAAGAGCCACAGGTTCGGCGTCATCGCGCCGACATCCATCACATGCGCGCCGATGTTGAGCATATGATTGCAGATGCGGGTCAGCTCCGCGAAGAACACCCGCAGATACTGGGCGCGCAGCGGCACTTCGAGCTGGAGCAGCTTCTCGATCGCCAACACATAGCTATGCTCCATCGCCAGCGGTGAACAGTAATCGAGCCGGTCGAAATAGGGCAGCGCCTGGAGATAGGTCTTGTACTCGATCAGCTTCTCGGTGCCGCGATGGAGCAGGCCGACATGCGGATCGACCCGCTCGACGATCTCGCCGTCGAGCTCCATCACCATGCGCAGCACGCCATGCGCGGCCGGATGCTGCGGGCCGAAATTGATCGTGTAGTTCTGGATCTCGATCTCGCCCTGCTGGGCGTCCGGGGTCAGCGTCTCGTAGGTCGAGGCCATTATTCGGTCCCTCCCTGGGGCTTGGCGGCGCTGGGTTTGGCGGCCGCCTCGTTCGCCGCCTTGCCGGCGCCGGTCTGGGCCGGGCTGTCGGTGGTCTTCGGCGTCGGTGCGGGCGCCTTGGCGGCGACCGGATCGGGATCCGTCTTGGCCGGTGCCGGGCTCGGCGCGCCGGGCTGGACCGGCGAAACCTTCTCGTCGCCGGGCAGGATATAGTCGGCGCCTTCCCACGGGCTCATGAAGTCGAAGCTGCGGAAATCCTGCGCCAGCTGGACCGGTTCATAGACCACGCGCTTATGGGCTTCAGAATAGCGCAGCTCGACATAGCCGGTCAGCGGAAAATCCTTGCGCTGCGGGTGGCCGCGAAAGCCGTAATCGGTGAGGATGCGGCGCAGATCGGCATTGCCGTCGAACAGCACGCCGTACATGTCGAACACTTCGCGCTCCAGCCAGCCGGCGACCGGCCACAGCCCGGTGATCGACGGCACCGGCGCCACCTCGTCGGTCGCGACATGGACGCGGATGCGGTGATTCTTCGTCAGGCTGAGCAGGCAATAGACCACTTCGAACCGCTCGGGCCGATCGGGATAGTCGACCCCGGCGATCTCCATCAGCTGCTGATAGGCCAGATCGTCGCGCAGGATGCGCATCGTCTCGACCAGGCTGTCGCGCGCGACATGGAGGGCAAGCTCGCCGACACATTCGCGCGCCTCGATCAGCCGGCCGCCGAGCGCCGCCGTCGCGGCCTCGACCACGCCGTCATTGGAGGCGAAGCGGGGGAAGCTGTAGCCGGTCTCGCTCATCGTTCCAGCGTCCCCACCCGGCGGATCTTTCGCTGCAGCTGCATGATGCCGTAGAGCAGCGCCTCGGCGGTCGGCGGGCAGCCGGGGACATAGATGTCGACCGGCACGATGCGATCGCAGCCGCGCACCACCGAATAGCTGTAATGATAATAGCCGCCGCCATTGGCGCAGCTGCCCATCGAAATCACATATTTCGGCTCGGACATCTGATCATAGACGCGGCGCAGCGCCGGGGCCATCTTGTTGCACAGCGTGCCCGCGACGATCATCACGTCCGACTGGCGCGGGGACGCGCGCGGCGCCGCGCCGAAGCGCTCCAGATCGTAGCGCGGCATGTTGACGTGGATCATCTCGACCGCGCAGCAGGCGAGGCCGAAGGTCATCCACCACAGCGATCCGGTGCGCGCCCACTGGAACAGATCCTCGGTCGAGGTGACGAGGAAGCCCTTGTCGTTGACTTCGGCCTGGAGCGATTTGAAGAAATCGGCGTCAGGGGCGATCACGCCACCCTCTTGCGGGTGCGGATTGCGGGCCGGGTCGAGGATCACTCCCATTCCAGCGCTCCCTTTTTCCATGCATAGATATAGCCGATCAGCAGCTCGACCAGGAAGATCATCATCGACAGCCAGCCGACGAAGCCGATCCCGCCGAGCGAGACCGCCCAGGGATAGAGGAAGGCCGCTTCCAGATCGAAGATGATGAACAGGATCGCGATCAGGTAGAAGCGCACGTCGAACTGGGCGCGGCTATCCTCGAAGGCGGGGAAGCCGCATTCATATTCGGCGAGCTTTTCCGGGTTCGGCTGGTGCGCCCCGGTCAGCCGCCCGACCGCCATCGGCAGGAAGACGAACGCGCTCGACAGGACGAGCGCGATGCCGAGGAAGATCAGGATCGGCAGATATCCGGCGGCGACTGACGCCATGAGGGAGCTCCGAGCAAGAGAGCCGGGAATCCGGCCTTTGCGGCGACGTTTAGGCGTGCCGCATCTGCGAAGCAAGCCGTCGAACAGTGAGAATGATTCGCAATTAGGCGGCGGGATTCCGGGGTGTTTCGGCAGGCGAGGACCGCCGCCCCATCTCTTCTCCTACGTCATTCCCGCCCGGAGCACCTCCAGGGCAGTCGAAGGGCCGGAATGACGACCGAGCAGGAGGGCCTGAGCCGCTTTTACGTCTTCAGCCCGCCTTGATCCCCTGCGCCACCAGCTTGTGCAGCTTGGTGGCGAGGCCGTCATTGGTGGCGAGATATTCGTTGCGCTCGTGCATGCGATCCCCGCCGCGGAAATCGCTGACGAAGCCGCCGGCCTCGCGGACCAGCAATATGCCCGCCGCGACGTCCCAGATGTTGAGGCTGGCTTCCCAGAAAGCGTCGTAGCGCCCCGCCGCCACCCAGGCGAGATCGAGCGCGGCCGAGCCATAGCGGCGGATGCCGGCCACTTCGGGCGCGATCTGCGCGAAGATCGCGGTCCACTGGCGGATATCGCCGTGGCCCAGGAAGGGAATGCCGGTCGCGACCAGCGCTTCGGACAGGTCGCGCCGCGCCGAGACGCGCAGCCGCTGGCTCTGCAGCCAGGCGCCACGGCCCTTCTCGGCCCAGAAGCTCTCATCGGTGAGCGGCTGATAGACCAGGCCCTGCGTGACCTCGCCGCGGGTCTGGCCCGGACGGGCCGGTTCCTCGACCGCGATCGAGATGGCGAAATGGGGCAGGCCGTGGAGGAAATTGCTGGTGCCGTCGAGCGGATCGATGATCCAGCGCGGCTTCGACGGATCACCGGCGATCTCGCCCCCCTCTTCCAGCACGAAGCCCCAGTCGGGCCGGGCCCGCTTGAGCTCCTCGACCAGCGTCTGCTCCGCCCGATTGTCGGCCATCGAGACGAAGTCGGCGGGGCCCTTGCGGCTTACCTGGAGCTGCTGGACCTCGTTGAAGTCGCGCCGCAGCCGTGGTGCCGCCTTGCGCGCGGCGCGGTCCATGACGGTGATGAGGCCAGAATGGGCTACCATTGGTCTTACTCCCCCCTCCCGCTTGCGGGAGGGGCTGGGGGTGGGCATTCCGACAATGAGGACCGGGCGCTACGCGGAGACGCCCACCCCTCGATCCCCTCCCGCAAGCGGGAGGGGAAGCTAAAGGTTAGTCCGCGCGGCGGACATATTCCTGGCTGTACACATCGACGACGATGCGGGTGCCGCTGGCGATATGCGGGGGCACCATCACGCGGACGCCATTTTCGAGCAGCGCCGGCTTGTAGCTGGACGAGGCGGTCTGCCCCTTCACCACCGCGTCGGCCTCGACGATCATCGCTTCGACGGTGTCGGGCAGCTGGACCGAGATCGGGCGCTCGTCATAAAGCTCCATCACCACGTCCATGCCGTCGTTCAGGAAGGCGGCGGCGTCGCCGAGCAGGTCGCGCGGCAGGGTAATCTGCTCGTAGGTGTCCTTGTCCATGAAGGTCAGGTCGTCGCCCTCGGCGAACAGGAACTGGAAATCCTTGGTGTCGAGGCGGACCCGCTCGACCGTCTCGGCCGACCGGAAGCGGACGTTGTTCTTGCGCCCGTCGATCAGGTTCTTCATCTCGACCTGCATATAGGCGCCGCCCTTGCCCGGCTGCGTGTGCTGGATCTTCACCGCGCGCCAGATCCCGCCTTCATATTCGATGATGTTGCCGGGACGGATGTCCACGCCGCTGATCTTCATGGTTCACCTGAGACTGTGAGGATTTGAAAGAGCCGGCGCGGGCCATAGACGCGATCCGGCGAATTGGCAACTTCGCGCCCCTCCCCTGCGAAGGGGCTAGCCTATCCGCGCCGCCGTCCGCGCCGTCCAGCGGTAGAGCCCCACCAGCAGCGCCACGACGATCAGCGTTCCCGCCGCCATCGCGACACCCTCATACCCCTCGCCGATCAGCGCGAGCGGGGCGCCGCTGCCGGTGGCGACGATCAGCCCGGCGAGGAGCACGCCGAACAGGCTTTCGCCGACGATGAAGCCCGAGGCGAGCAGCACGCCCATCCGCTGCGACACCGGATCGGCGTGGCGCCGGTCATAGCGCCAGCCGATCAGCGCGCCGATCACCACCGGCAGGGTGGCGGCCATCGGCAGATAGATGCCGATGCCCACCGCAAGCGGCGGCAGCCGAAGCCAGCCGCGCCGGCCCATATAGGCATCGAGCGCGACGAGCAGCAGGCCGGTGCCCGCGCCCATCCCGATCATGCCCCAGTCGAGCCCCTCGCCGAGGATGCCGCGCGCCAGGCCCGCGATCAGCGTCGCCTGCGGCGCCGGCAGCGGATCGGCCGGGGTCGGCAGGCCGGTGCCGGGCAGCGGCGCGAAGCCATAAGCGGCGTTGAGCAGATCGAGGATCGGCGGGATCACCGCCGAGCCCGCGATCACGCCGACCATCAGCGCCAGCTGCTGCTTCCACGGGGTCGCGCCGATCAGCTGGCCGGTCTTGAGATCCTGGAGATTGTCGTTGGCGATCACCGCGCAGGCGAGCACGAGCCCGGTGACGAACAGCGCGAAGGCGACGAGATGCGGCCCGGCGCCCGCCCCGGCGATCGGCTGCACCGCGACCGCGAGGAGCAGCGCCGATCCGAGCACGCCCAATATGGCCAGCCCGGACACCGGGCTGTTCGACGATCCGATCAGCCCCGCCATATAGCCGCAGATCGCGGCGACGAAGGCCCCCATCAGCAGCACATAGACATAGAAGCCGAGCGACAGCGGCAGCGCCAGCGGCGCCAGCGGCCCCTGCCCGGCGAAATGATAGAGCAGCGCCACGATCGGCAGGGCGACGATGGCGACGATCAGCGCCAGCCAGCCGACGCCGATATCGCGTTCCTCGATCGGCAGCAGCGCCCCTTTCGCCTGGCGCGCCTTCGACGCGGCGATCGCCGCCGCCATGCCGCGCCACAGCGGCCGGGCGAGCTTGCCCATCGTCCAGATCGCCGCCGCGCCGATCACGCCCGCGCCGAAGAAGCGCACCTGGCTGCCGAACACCGCCAGCGCCGCCGCTTCGGCCGGCCCCGGCGTCGCCGCGATCGCCGACAGGATCGGGGTGGCGATGCCGAAGGCGATGACCAGCCCCAGCCCCATCGCCAGGCCCACCGACAGGCCGACCAGATGGCCGGCGCCGAGCAGCGCGAAGGAGAGCGAAGCCGAAATCCCGGTGGCGGCATAGCTGCCGCCCAGCCGGAACCAGGTCGATGCCTCGGCCGCGGCGAGGCGGGTCGCGGCGAACAGCGCGAAGCCCATCGATGCGATCGATCCGACCAGGATCGTCCGCAGCCCCGCCTGCGCTTCCGCCGCGCCTTCGCGGGTGCCGGTGCCGACCTTCAGCACCTCGGCGGCGGCGACGCCCTCCGGATAAGGCAGGTCGGACCCGGTGACGAGGGCGCGCCGCAGCGGCACCGACAGCACGACGCCCATCATCCCGCCCGCCGCGCAGAGCAGGAAGCTCTGCCAGAAGGGGAAGCCCTGCCACCATCCGACCATGATCAGCGCCGGCAACACGAAGATGATCGCCGCGATGCACCCGGCCGCCGACGCCACCGTCTGGACGATGTTGTTTTCGTGAATCGTGGCGCCGCGCACGAATCGCAGCACCGCCATCGAGATCACCGCCGCAGGAATCGAGGTGGCAAAGGTCAGCCCCACCCGCAGGCCGAGATAGACATTGGCCGATGTGAAGATGAGCGTGATCAGCGCGCCGAGGATCAGGCCCCGGACGGTCAATTCGCGGCTGATGCCTGCCGACGCGACACTGCCGTCGATCG
>SCUQ01000582.1 GCA_004297635.1 Rhizorhabdus sp.
GCTCTTCCGATCTGGCCGCGCGACGGGCCGCGCCCTGGCCCGCGATCAGATATTTTTCGATTTCGGCGCTGCGGCCTTGCGCCAGCCGGACGCCGATCATTTCATAGGCACCGGAAATGCCTGCCAGCAAATTGTTGAAATCATGCGCCAGTCCGCCGGTAAGCTGGCCGACGGCTTCCATTTTCTGGGCCTGGCGCAGGGCGTCCTCGGTTTCGCGCAGCCGCGCCTGCTCGCGCAGCCGTTCGGAGACGTCATAGACGAATTGATAGGCGCCAATCTGGCGGCCATCGGCTTCGCGCAGCACGCCGAAGCGCATCTCATATTGACGTTGGTCGCGCTCGGGGTCTCCAAAAGGGGCCACCTCGACGAATTCCTCGCCGTCGATGGCGCGTTGCCATACGGCGCGCAATGCCGCCTGGGCTTCAGGCTTCCCTGCCAGCACATCGATCATATTATCCCCGACCTGCGGACGGATGCCGTAGATGCGCTCGAACTCGTCGGCCGAGGCCTTGTTGATCGCCATCCAGTTGAATGCCATGTCCGAAACTTGGATGAAGGCATTCGTTCCTTCGACGATGTCGGCCAGTATCCGGCGTTCTGCAATCGCCGCGGCGACCCGCGCTTCCAGAGTGCGGTTGAGTTCCTTCAACTCGATTTCGGCGGCGCGTCGCGCGGTTATGTCCTGGAACAGCACCGCCACATGCTTCTTTTCGGGCGGATCGAGCCGGAACGCCGAAAGGCTGAGATGCCGGCCGGTCGCCACCAGTTCCTGCTCGAAGCGGATCGGCTCCCCGGTACGCAGCACTGCCCCGTAGCGTTCGAGCCAGTCTTCCGCCTCCTCGCCGACGATCTCCCGCAGCCGTTTGCCGACGACATTGGGAATGCCGGCGTTGGCGGCATAAGCGGCATTGGCCTGGATATGGACATAGTCGCTGAGCGGGCCATGGGGGCCATCGATGAATTCGATGACGCAGAAGCCTTCGTCCATCGTGTCGAACAAGGCGCGGTAGTGCCGTTCGCTGTCCTCCGCCGCCTGGCGCCGCTCCATGGAGCCGGTCACGTCGCGGATGAGCAAGCAGGTGCCGGCGATGTCCCCCCGGTCGTCGCGGATGGGTGAGGCGGAAAAATTGACCCAGCGCCGGATGTCGCCAGGCTCGCCCGGCAGAATGAAGGGCTCCGCCTCCTTCACCAGCGACTGACCGGACAGCATGTGATCGAGAGGCATATGAGCGGAAATTTCAGGGAAGGCCTGGTCGACCGGCAGGCCCAGCGCGGCAGGGTGGCGCGACCCCAGCAGCGCACAGGCATGATCGTTGTAGACGATCGCGCGCCGCTCGCCCCAGGCGATGATCACGGCCAGCGGCGCACCGAGCGCCATCGACACATTGGCACGCAGTTCAGCCGGCCATGAGGCTGGCGGCCCCAGCGGCGATGCGGACCAGTCGGCCTGTGCGATCGTCGCGCCCATGACGCCGCCTCCGCGCAGAAAGGCCCAGGCGTCCGCATGCCCGTCAGCGCCACTGCCGTCTGTGCTCTGTTCGATTCCCGCCATTGAACCCCCTGTTTGGCGCGCCAACGCATCAAAACTGATTTGGATCAATGATGGCAAAGGGTGGGCGCTTTTTTTCTCTGCGCCGATCGGGCGGGCGGCCGCGTTTCGACGAACGCCTTGCCCGATCGACCATCATCATGGCGGAGCGTTGAGTGCAGCGACGCGACGGTTCACGATCCCCATTTTCAAGGGAGATACCGTCGATGCGCTTCACACGAACGATGATCACGACGCTGGCCGGCGCAGCGTTTCTGGCGGGCGCGGTCCCCCTGTCCGCGGCGGCGCCCGCCTGGCTGGGCAAGGCGGTGTCCGCACCCGATCGCCCGGCTGCCGCCGCCGCGCTCGATGCAGGGCGCAAGCCGGCCGAGGTGCTCGCCTTTCTGGGGCTGAAGCCCGGCATGGCCACCGCCGACATCATGACCGGATCTGGCTATTGGGCCGAGATATTGGCGAACGCCGTCGGGCCCCGGGGGAAAGTCACCGCGTTCGAGCCCGCGCAATTCTACAACGATCCCGATGAACAGAAGATATGGAAGGCGCTGGCCGAACGCCGCCAGGACATCGATTTCGTCCGCTATCCCTTCGAAAGCTGGTCGGCGGGGGGGCGGCAATTCGATTTCGTGATGCTCAGCCTCAACTATCACGATCTCTACTGGGAATCGGCTGAATACCGCATTCCGCGGACGGATCCGCAGGCCTTCCTCACGGCATTGTTCGCTGCGGTGAAGCCGGGCGGAGTGGTCGGCATCATCGACCATGTCGGCGCCGCCGGTGACACACGGGCGATCGTCGACAAGCTGCACCGCATCGACCCGGCGGTGGTGAAGGCCGATTTCGAGCGCGCCGGTTTCAGGCTGGAGGCGGAGAGCCCGCTGCTCGCCAATCCGGCTGACGATCATGCCAGGCTGGTGTTCGCGCCCGAGATACGCGGCAAGACCGACCGTTTCCTGTACCGCTTCCGCAAGCCCCGCTGATCGGGCAGCGGGCGCCAGGCTCCGGTGCCGTGCGCTGGTTCAGGGCCGTCCGATGGAGGTATAGTCGAAGCCCTGGGCGCGCATTTTGTCGGGCGGGTAGATGTTGCGGAGGTCGACGATGACGGGGGCGTTGAGGAGGCGTTTGACCCGGTCGAGGTCGAGGGCGCGGAACTCGTTCCAC
>SCUQ01000583.1 GCA_004297635.1 Rhizorhabdus sp.
GATGTGTTCAACGGCTATCATATGGGCATCACTGCCGAGAACCTGGCCGAGAAATATCAGATCAGCCGCGCCGACCAGGACAGTTTCGCGGTATCCAGCCAGAACAAGGCGGAAACCGCCCGCGCCGCCGGCCGTTTCAGCGACGAAATCGCGCCCGTGACGATCAAGACCCGCAAAGGCGAGACGATCGTCGATGCGGACGAATATATCCGGGCCGGCGCGACGATCGAGGCGATGGCCGGCCTGAAACCCGCCTTCAAGAAGGAAGGCACCGTCACCGCCGCCAATGCCAGCGGTCTCAACGACGGCGCCGCCGCACTGGTTCTGATGTCGGCGACCGATGCGGCGCAGCGCGGCGCATCGGTGCTGGGCCGCATCGCGGGCTGGGCAACCTGCGGCGTCGACCCTTCGATCATGGGCATCGGCCCCGCTCCGGCGAGCAGGCTGGCGCTTGAAAAGGCCGGCTGGAAGCTCTCCGACCTCGATCTGATCGAGGCGAATGAAGCCTTCGCGGCGCAGGCGCTCGCCGTCGGCAAGGAACTGGGCTGGAACCCGGACATCGTCAACGTCAACGGCGGCGCGATCGCGATCGGCCATCCGATCGGCGCATCGGGCGCACGGGTACTCACCACGCTGCTCTATGAAATGGCGAGGCGCGACGCGAAGAAGGGTCTCGTCACGCTCTGCATCGGCGGCGGAATGGGTATCGCCATGTGCATAGAGCGATAGGCCATCGGTCATCCGGCCAAGCCCGCGGCGGCGCCAGCCGGATATAAACCGCCATTTCCCGCCTCGCCGATGTCGCCTTAATCGATCCTCAATCAATCGCGGGCTTAATGCCGCGGTTGATTCTACCGAGGGACGATGATGGGCGACATGGCCGGAGATATGCCGCTGCAGCCTGGCAAGCGCATCCGCAAGCGCGACAGCCTGCTGCTGATGGGCACCATCAAGGCCGCGGGCGATTATGTCCGCGACACTCAGCCGATTCGTATCCGCAACCTGTCATCGACCGGCCTCATGGCTGATTCGAAGATGGAATATGATCTCGGCGCCTGCGTAGAGATCGGCCTCAAGGGCATCGGTCTCGTCGAAGGCGAGATCGTGTGGGTGCGTGAGGGACGGATGGGCATAACCTTCCGCGAGACGATCGATCCGCATCGCGCACGCCGGCCCGTCGTCGCCGGGTCCGACGAAAATCTGCTCAAGGTCGTCGATCTGGGAAGGATCCGCAGGCCTGGATTGAGGATCGACTGACCCTCAATCCCCCTGCTCGGGCAATCAGAGGCGAGCGAGCGCCTCTTTAATTCGCAGTTTCTGCTTTTTGAGTTGGCTGATCAGCATCATGTCAGGTGCTGGCCTACGGCTCTCGACTTCGATCCGGGCTTCGATCCCGGCGTGCTTCGCGAGCATTGCGGACGAGTGGGTAATCGACATTGAGTATGTCTCCTTTCACTCCGACTGGGTCGACCAATAAATCATGATTCGGCTGCCCTGTCTCGTCCAAAAATATGGTTGAACCGATGTTGGGCACGATTGGCCGTTACGCGCGGGAAAGAGCCCCCCAGCGCCTTTGACGGGCTTGAGCGTGTAGCCCATCTGCCGCTAGAATCGCTGAACCGGAGACCGGATACGGAGCGAGTCGTTGGACAGCGAAGTGATAGCGCGACGTATCGAAGTCCTCCGCCAGGAGCATGGCGATCTCGAAGCCGCTATCGTCGCGCTGCAGACGGCACCCGCTGTCGATCAACTCCAGATCGCGCGCATCAAGAAGCGCAAGCTGCGCCTCAAGGACGAGATATCGATGCTCGAGGACATGCTGATCCCCGACATCATCGCGTGAAGCTGTAGCGAGAAAGCTTGCCCGGCTTCGAGTGCCGGTCCCTACAAAGGGCATGAAGTTCGGAGCGAACGCTCCGGAGCGGTTGGAGGGGCGCCAACATGGCCGAGGTCGGTACCAGATGGCAGGCGCGCCCTATTCCTCCCGGCTGACCTTCTCGTTGCGCTCGTGCCGTTCCTGGGCTTCGACCGTCATCGTGGCGATCGGGCGGGCCTCGAGGCGGCCGAGCGAGATGGGCTCCCCCGTAACCTCGCAATAGCCATACTCACCCTCTTCGATCCGCCGCAACGCCGCATCGATCTTCGAGATGAGCTTGCGCTGGCGATCGCGGGTGCGCAGCTCGATCGACCAGTCGGTTTCGCTCGAGGCGCGATCGGTGAGATCGGGCTCGCGCAGCGAGTCGACCTGAAGCTGCTGGAGGGTGCCGGCCGACTCCTTGAGGATCGACTCCTTCCAGTCGAGCAGCTTGGTCTTGAAATAGGCGAGCTGCCTATCGTTCATGAACGGTTCTTCAGGCTTGGGCCTGTATCCTTCGTCGAGATCCACCGCAGACATGTTCACCTGCCCTCGACCATAAAAACGCCACTCAGCGACGATGCCATCCGACTCTCCGCTTTGCCCTGGATCCCATTTGCCGGCCCATTGACCTGACCTGGGATCGGCCCGCGGCGGGCTATAGACAGGGCAACGCCCGCGCACAAGCCGTGAGGCCTGGCGCGGGCGCAGATTTTTGGGGATTATTAGAGGAAGGCGATGTGGCCAACCGATCAGCCGGCGGGGGGCGTGCTCGCCTTGGCTGCAGCCTCGAGCTGCGCCTGAGTCATGCCGATCACCGCTCCATTCGGACCTTGCACGATCGCGCTCTTGGGCAGCTTGGCCTTGGCGTTGGGCGTCGCGACCGTCACGAGATCGCCCTCGACGGCCTCGATCGTGCCAACGGCGCCACCATGTTGGTCGCTGATCGCCAGGCCCGGCGCCAGCGAGGCGAGAAACTGCTCCTGCTGGGCGGCCGATGCGCCCTTGGCGGCAGCCTCCAACTCGGTCTTCGTCATGCCGATCGCGAATCCGCTATCGGTCTTGGCAAATGACGTAACCGGAATGCTGGCCTTCACGGCGCCGGTATCCACCACCGCGACGTCGCCGTTGACGGACGCAATGGTGCCGACGGCGCCACCCTTTGCGTCCGTAACCGCAGCCCCGGTCGTGACCGTAACCGTCGCGGTGGCGGGAGCGGCGGCGGCCGCCGGAGCAGGCGCAGAGGCTGCGGCGGGCGCTTGTTGCGCGTGGGCCGAAGCGCCCATGACCAACAGGGTGGAAGCAAGAAAAGCAGCTCGTAACGTCACATCCATACTCCTTGCGGTGAATATTTACGCAAATGACGTCTGAAAGCGCCGCTCTGTTCCACATGTTTTCGGCAAGTCGATCCGCTGGCGGGGCGAAACGACCCAGGGTCCGGGCCAGCTAGGCAACATCCGGGGTCGTTGCGTGTTGATGCGCGGGCGGTTGCGCGCGGCTGGGATCGCCGCCATAGGGCGACCATGCACGACATCCGCCTGATCCGCGACGATCCGACCGCCTTCGATGCAGCCCTCGCCCGTCGCGGCCTCGCTGCCGCATCCGCCGACCTGCTGGCCCTCGACGAACGCCGTCGTGCCATCGCGACCGAATTGCAGGGCGCCCAAGCCCGCCGCAACGAAGCTTCCAAGGCCATCGGGCAGGCCAAGGCCCAGAAGGACGAGGCGACGGCGGCGGCGCTGATGTCGGAGGTGGCCACCCTCAAGGAGAGAATGCCAGCACTCGAAGCTGAGGGCGGTGAGCTCGACGCCGCCATGGAAGCGGCGCTGGCGGCGATTCCCAATCTGCCGGCGGCTGGCGTTCCGGACGGCACCGATGAGGATGGCAATATCGAGCAGCGTCGCTGGGGCGACCTACCGGACTTTGCGTTCGAAGCGCGTGAACACCCCGATTTCGCGGGGCCGCTCGGCCTGGATTTCGAGAGCGCTGTCGCCATATCCGGTGCCCGCTTCGCCATATTGAAGGGGGGCATTGCCCGGCTTCAACGCGCGCTCGGCGCCTTCATGCTCGATCGCCAGACGGCCGCGGGCTTCATCGAGGTGATCCCGCCGCTGCTGGTCCGCGACGAGGCGGTGTTCGGTACCGGCCAGCTCCCGAAATTCTCGGAGGATCTGTTTCGGACCACCGATGGCCGCTGGCTGATCCCCACCGCGGAGGTGAGCCTCACCAACATGGTCCGCGAACAGATCTTGGCCGAAGCGGAGCTGCCGATCCGGCTGACCGCGCTCACCCCCTGTTTCCGGTCAGAAGCCGGCGCCGCCGGTCGCGATACGCGCGGCCTGATCCGTCAGCACCAGTTCGACAAGGTGGAGCTGGTGGCCATCTCCACGCCCGAACAATCGGATGCGCTGCACGAGGAGATGACGAAGGCGGCGGAAGCGATCCTCGAGGCGCTGCAGCTTCCCTACCGGCGCATGCTGCTGTGCACCGGCGACATGGGTTTCTCCGCGCAGAAGACCTATGATCTCGAAGTCTGGCTGCCCGGCCAGCGGCGCTATCGGGAGATCAGCAGCGTGTCCAACTGCGGCGACTTTCAGGCCCGGCGGATGAATGCGCGCTATCGCCCGGCCGGCGAGAGCAAGGGCACGCGCTTCGTCCACACCCTCAACGGCTCTGGCCTCGCGGTTGGCCGGACCCTTGTCGCGGTACTGGAAAATTACCAGCAGTCCGACGGATCGGTCCGCATCCCCGATGCGCTGCGCCCCTATATGGGCGGGATCGAGGCGTTACGCCCGGCATGAGGATCCTGCTGACCAACGACGATGGCGTCCACGCGCCCGGCATGGCCGTGCTCGAACGGATTGCGCGATCACTGTCTGACGACATCACCATCGTCGCGCCAAATAGCGAGCGTTCGGGCGCCGGCCGCTCACTCACCCTCACCCAGCCGGTCCGGCTGCGCCAGCTTGGCGAACGGCGCTATGCGGTGGCCGGCACACCGACAGATTCGGTGATGATGGCGCTGGCGCTGATCATGAAGGACAGCCCGCCCGACCTGATCCTGTCCGGCGTCAACCGGGGCGCCAATCTGGGCGAGGACGTCGGTTATTCCGGCACGGTCTCGGCGGCCGCCGAAGGCGCCCTTGCCGGTATCCGCTCGATCGCGCTGAGCCAGATCTACGCCAAGGCCGGCGCCGGCCATAATGTCAGCTTCGCCGCGGCCGAGGCGTGGGGCGCGAAAGTCCTGCAACCGCTGATCGACGACGCCTCCTGGCCCGAGCGTACGCTTTACAACATCAACTTCCCCGCACGCGCGGCGGACGATGTGCTGGGCATCCGCGTCGTGCCCCAGGGGCTGCGCGACTATGGCCAGACCGAGATCATCCAGCGCACCGACCCGCGTGGTTTCGATTATTACTGGATCAAGCTGCCCGGCATGCCGCATACGCCCGCCCACAGCAGCGACCTCGAAGCCGCCGCCGACGGCTGGGTGACGGTGACGCCGCTCCACTGCGACATGACCCACCATGCGTCGCTGCGGGCAACGGCGGAGCTGTACCGCTGACGCCGATGCCATTGCTTGGCAAGGATGGAGCCCAACATTTCAAGCGGGCTGCGCTCTCGATCATGCCGGCCCTGTTAGACGTCTTGGAAGCACTGCCGACCGACCGACCGGGTATCCGTCTCCATGGCCATCCCGAGCTTGCCGCCCTGCTGGCTGCCGACAATAGCGTGGGATCAATTGCGGCTAACGTACTCGGACCCAAGTGCCGAGCCGTCCGCGCCATATTGTTCGACAAGTCACCTGGCAACAACTGGGCATTAGGCTGGCACCAGGATCGCACGATTGCCGTACAGCAGCGAATAGACCAGTCCGGCTTTGGGCCTTGGACGATCAAGGAGGGTATGCAGCATGTCGCCCCTCCTTTCGCTCTGCTCGAATCCATGATCACGTTGCGCGTGCACCTCGATCCGGTGACGGCGTACAGCGCGCCGCTGATCGTGGCACTCGGCAGTCATCGGCTTGGCCGCATCGCTGAAGGCGATATCGCATCCATTGTTCGGCGT
>SCUQ01000584.1 GCA_004297635.1 Rhizorhabdus sp.
GCAGCCTTCCCGGACACCCCGGTCTATATCCGGGAGTGGACCTATCATCATGGCCTCGCGAACTCGGCAGCGCTCCGTATCGCCAATGTCGACCGTAGCACGCAGGATCCAGTCAGCGGACGCATATTGCATCGCGCTGACGGCGAGCCGACCGGCGAACTCCTGTCCAAGGCGACCTGGCTCGTCACCCGCCATATACCGGCTCTTCCCGAGCAGACATTGCGGACCGCCCTTCTCCACGTCGCCGGTCTGGCGTCGCAGTTCGGCATCACCTCGACGCAGGATGCGGCCTCGTCTGAACTGCACGTGCGCGAGGTCTCGAAACTCGACAAGGAGGGCCTCTGGCCGCTGCGCACCGCGATGCATGTCGTCTGGGGCAACGAAGCGAGCGCGCTGATGTCCGGCAACCAGATCGAGCAGTATTTCAAGCATCGCAAGAAATACGAGACGAAGCACGTCTTCACGGCCTTTGCGAAGCTTTATATCGACGGTTCTCCGTTGCAGCCGCATGCTACCGATGTCGAACTGGACGACCATGGCGACGTGGACACCGCGCGCCTCTATGAAAAGCCCGCTGTTCTGAACGCTGCGGTGACGCGGTTCGATCATATGGGCATGAAGGTCAAGATGCATGCCGTCGGATCGGGCGCCATTCGGGTGGCGCTGGATGCGATAGAGGCGGCGCGCAAAGCCAACGGCAATTCGGGCATCTATCATGATATCGCCCACAGCCTGCGCTACTCGCCCGCGGATATCGACCGCCCCGCAGCGCTCGGCGCCGTGGCCGAGATGTCTCCGGCGATATGGCAGATCAAGGGACCGCTGACCAAGAATCTTGCCGGCGCGTGGCCCTTCAGGAGCCTCCTGAAGCGGAACGTGCTGATGACGTTGGGGAGTGATTGGGTCGTTCTCCCCACGCCCAACCTCTTTCCCGCCATCGGCGGCATGCTCGACCATGGCGACGAGTCGATCGGACTGAGCGATGCGCTCGAGATCGCTACGATCAACGGCGCGAAGTCGGTCGGATGGGACAAGGTGAATGGGTCTATCGAGGCCGGCAAGCTGGCGAACATGATCGTTCTTGACCGCAACCTGTTCGATATTCCCGGCGCCCAGATAGCCGATACAAAAGTCTTGACGACCGTGTTCGAGGGACGGATCGTCTATCAGCGGCAAGAGCCTTGACCCTGAAGACGTCTCTGCTGCGATGGTGGATCGCATCGCTGATCGGCGGCGCGTCCGCCATCGTGGCGGCGGCGCCTGTCCCCGCGGAGGCGGGATATGCGAACATCACCGATATGCAGATGATGGACTGGCTGCCCCGCACCCAGCCGACGGCACGGGTTCGCTACGCCAACGAAAGTCCGCTCCAGTTCGGAGACCTGCGCCTTCCCGCGACGCCACCGCCCGCCAGGGGGTATCCCATCCTCATCTTCGTCCATGGCGGCGGCTGGATGTCGGACTGGAACAAGGATTACTCGGACGCCCTCGTCGAGAATCTGTCGGGGCAAGGCTATGCTACGTGGAGCGTCGAATATCGGCGGCTGGGCAACGCCGGCGGCGGTTTTCCGGGAACCTATCTCGATGTCGCGCGCGCCGCTGATTTCGTCGGGACGCTGGGCCGGCGATACCCGCTGGACCTGAACAGGGTGATAGCCGTCGGCCATTCGGCAGGAGGGCATCTCGCGCTCTGGCTGGCCGGACGGCGTCACATCCCTCCTGCGAGCGAGATCGCCTCTCCGAAGCCGCTCCGTCTCCGCGGGGTGGTTGTGGTGGCCAGCGTATCGTCGCTGGAGGATGCACTGGAGAAATCGGGCCGGAAGTCGACATTGTCGATGCTCGCGGCGAGCAGCCTGGATGAGGCCAGGCGTCGTTATGTCGAAGCCTCCCCGGACAGGTTGCTGCCGCTCGACGCGCGGATCCGCGTCATCGATGGCAGCAAGGACGCCGAATGGCGCATCACGAGCAATATGGGCTTCGTCGAACGCGCGAAGATTGCTGGCAACGATGTCGAACATATCATGCTTCAAGGCGCCAATCATTTCGACGTGGTCGCACCTACCGGACCTGCCTTCGCCGCCATCGTCCGGGCCTTGAAAGAGGTTGATCGCGACTGAAGGCGGCATGTGCCGCACCCTGAACGCGAAGCCCGCCCGGCTTCATGCGATGTTCGCCAGAGCGATGAGACCGGCGGCCGCGGCGGGGATTTTCGAGCATGGGCAGATCGTCACCCGCGCTCCGCCGGACGCCAGGCCGGGTGCCCGTCAACCCGGCAGCAGCAGGCTCGAATCCCCATAGCTGTAGAAGCGGTAACCGGCGGCGATCGCATGCGCATAAGCCGCTTGCATCCGTTCGCGCCCCATCAGCGCGCTGACCAGCATGAACAGGGTCGATTTCGGCAGGTGGAAATTGGTCATCAGCCCGTCGATCCCGCGAAAGCGATAGCCGGGGGTGATGAAGATCGCCGTGTCGCCGTCGAATGGGCGGATCAGCCCGTCATCGCCGGCCGCGCTCTCGATCAGCCGCAGGCTCGTGGTGCCGACCGCGACCACCCTGCCCCCGCGCGCGCGCACCGCGTTGAGGCGGTCGGCGGTGGCGGCGTCGATACGGCCCCATTCGGCATGCATGCGATGGTCGTCGGTGTCCTCGGCCTTGACCGGCAGGAAGGTGCCCGCGCCGACATGCAGGGTGAGCGTCTCGCTGGCGATGCCCGCTTCCGCCAGCGCCGCCATCAGCCCGGGTGTGAAATGGAGCGCCGCGGTGGGCGCGGCGACGGCACCCTTCTCCTTCGCGAACATCGTCTGATAATCGTCGCGGTCGCGTGCGTCGGCGGGGCGCTTGCCCGCGATATAGGGCGGCAGCGGCATGGTGCCCGCACGTTCGAGTAGCAGCTCTACCGGCTCCTCCCCGGCGAAATCGAGCAGGATCGAGCCGTCCTCGCCGCGATCGACGGCCACCGCGAACACATCGGCACCGAAATCGATGCGGTCGCCGATCCGCACCCGCTTGGCGTTGCGGACGAAGGCACGCCACTGCCGCAGCCCCTCACGCTTGTGGAGCGTGGCGCCGATGCGCGCCTCGCCGCGCCGCCCTTCGAGCTGGGCGGGGATCACGCGGGTGTCGTTGAAGACCAGGCAGTCGCCGGCACGCAGCAGCCCCGGCAGATCGGACACGAACCGGTCGGAAAGGCCGCTCGCGCCTTCGACGACCAGCATCCGCGCGCTGTCGCGCGGTGAAGCCGGCCTCAGGGCGATGTTCTCGGGCGGCAGATCGAAGTCGAAAAGATCGACGCGCATCGCGCGGCAGCCGTTATTGCGGCCCGGCGATCGCCTCGTCGCTCGCCAGTTCCTTGACCGCCGCATCGGTACCGGATTCGTCCGCCACCGCTGCCACGGCGGCCGCCGTGCCGGGGTCGGCCGGTGCCGGAGCGGCATCGCTCTCGATCGCCTTGGTGGGCGCGGCGAGCTCCTTCGAATCGGTCTTATTCTCTTTCCGGAGCTTCTTCGCCGCTTTCTCGAGCGCCTTCTGCTGCTCCTTGGCCTCCTTGCCGGTCAACGCAGGCGCGGCCGGTGCGGCAGGCGGCACATAGGCGACCGGCGGCTGGCCGAGATCGTCCGACTCGATCGAGGCGTGCACGATCTTCGACGGGTTCGCCGGCGGCTCGCCCTTTTCGATCGCGTCGACATATTGCATGCCGCCGATCACCCGGCCGATCGCCGTATAGTTGCTGTCGAGCGCCAGATTGGGCTGGAGCATGATGTAGAACTGGCTGTTGGCGGTATCCGGCCCCTCGGCCCGCGCCATCGACATCGTGCCGCGGACATGGGGCAGATCGTTGAACTCGGCCTTCAGATCGGGCAGCTCGGAGCCGCCTTCGCCGGTTCCCTTGGGATCGCCGCCCTGCGCCATGAAGCCTTCGATCACGCGGTGAAAGGTCAGGCCGTCGTAGAAATGGCGGCGAACCAGCGTCTTGATCCGCTCGACCGCATTGGGGGCCTTGTCCGGCCGCAGCTGGACCTTCACCCGCCCGCCCGTCGACAGGTCGAGATTGAGGATGTTCTGCGGATCGGCCGGCGGCGGCGCCTCCACGGGCAAGGCCTGGGCGAAGGCGGTTCCGGCCACGAACAGACCGGCCAGGGCCGCGATGACGAACTTCGAACGCTTCAAATCCATTCTCCCGGACCTTGATCGTTTCGGGCCGATTCAGCCTGAAACGTGAAACAGGGTCTCCAATATTGGCACAGAGCCTGATTCACGCTTTAGGTGCAAGCACGCTGCGCTTCCACCTAAAGCGACCGGGCTCCGGGCACGATTGCCACCCTTGGAACAAGGTGGCTTGCGCTCGGCTGAACCGGGTCAGCTTCCCTTCTTACCGATCTTTTCGACACGTGCGACGACTTCCTGCACGACGTCGACCGGAACGAAACGGTCGATCGCCCCGCCAT
>SCUQ01000585.1 GCA_004297635.1 Rhizorhabdus sp.
TATTGGATCCGATCCGACCATATCACGCCCGAGATTTGGGACGAGCTGATGGCGGTGAACCTGCGCGGCACGTTCTTCGCGGTGCAAGCGGCCGGGCGGCATATGCTAACCCAAGGGTCGGGCAGCATCGTCACGGTCTCCTCGGTCACAGCCACGGTCGGCGTCAATCGCGGGCTTCCCTATGTCGCCACCAAGGGAGGACTCGACGCCATGATCCGCACCCTCGCGATCGAATGGGCGGATCGCGGCGTGCGCGTGAACGGTGTCGCCCCCGGCTATGTCGCGACCGACCTCACGCATGGCATGCGCAACAATCCCGGCATCACCGATCATCTGCTCGGCGAAGTACCGATGGGGCGCTTCGCCGAGCCCGAGGAGCTTGCAGGCACGATCGTCCATCTCTGTTCGGACGCGGCATCGTTCATCACCGGGCAGATCTTCGTCGTCGATGGCGGCTTCGCGGCAGGGCGCGCGAAGCAGACGCCGGCACGTATCTGAAACCCGTTCAAAAGGGCGTTACGCATGATAGGCAGGAAGCTGTTCAGTCTGGTCCAGGCCGACGGGGCCGTGGCGCTCTATACCGAAGAGGTCGACACCGGCCCCCCGGCCGCCGACGAGGTGGTCGTCCGGATCGATGCCGCGCCGGTGAACCCGTCCGATCTGCTGCTGCTCCTCGCCACCGCGGACCCGGCGACGGCACGGTCCACGGGCACGGCGGACCGGCCCGCCATGCAGGCCACGATCCCCGCGCACCAGCGCGCCACCGTCGCCCCGCGCGTCGGCATCCCGATGCCGGTCGGCAATGAGGGCGCGGGCACCGTTATCGCGGCCGGCGCGGACGCGGCGCATCTTCTCGGCAAGACGGTCGCCTGCCTGGGCCGGGGCATGTTCGCCCAATATATCCGTGTGCCGGCCGCCGCCTGCCATGTCCTGCCCGACGGCGTCTCCGCCGCCCAGGGCGCTGCCAGCCTGATCAATCCCCTTACCGCGCTGATGATGGTGGAGGTCATGGGTGCCGAAGGGCACGGTGCGCTCGTCCACACCGCCGCAGCCTCCAGCCTGGGCCAGATGCTCAACCGCATCTGCGTCGAGGACGGCGTGCCGCTGGTCAACATCGTCCGCCGGCAGGACCAGGCCGATCTGCTGCGCAACCAGGGCGCGCGGCATGTGTGCATCACCAGCGAGGCCGATTTCCCCGCCCGGCTGCTGGAGGCACTGGACGAAACCGGGGCGACAATCGCGTTCGACGCCATCGGCGGCGGGCCGCTGATCGGCCAGTTGCTCGACGGTATGGAGACCGTCGCGATCCGCCGCCTGCCCCACTATAGCCGCTACGGATCAATGACCCGCAAGACCGTCTACATCTACGGCCTTCTGGACAGCCGGCCGATCCAGTACCATCGCGGCTTCGATTTTTCGTGGAACGTCGCGGGCTGGCTGCTGACGCCCTATTTCGAAGCGCTGTCGAAGCAGCGCCTGGCCGAGCTATGGCATCGGATATCGGCCCAGCTGACCACAACCT
>SCUQ01000586.1 GCA_004297635.1 Rhizorhabdus sp.
CGATCGCCGGGCTCGGTTCGCTGGGCGCCGCCTGCGGTTATATCGGCAAACTGCGCGACGATGAGCTTGGCGCCGCCTACCGGCACGATCTGCTCGCCTCGGGCGTGCGCTTCACCACGCCGATGGCGGCGGATGGCCCTTCCACGGCGCGCTGCATCATCTTCGTCACCTCGGATGCCGAGCGGACGATGAATACCTATCTGGGCGCCTGCGTGAATCTGACCGCCGACGATATCGACGAGGCGCTCGTCGCCTCGGCGAAGATCACCTATATGGAAGGCTATCTGTACGACGAGCCGCACGCCAAGGATGCGTTCCGTCGCGCCGCCGACATCGCGCATGCGGCAGGCCGTCAGGTCTCTCTATCGTTGTCGGACAGCTTCTGCGTGCATCGCCACCGCGCCGACTTTCTCGATCTGATCGCCAACCGGGTCGACATCCTTTTCGCCAATGACAGCGAACTGCTTGCCCTGTTCGAGACCGACGATCTGGATGCCGCGCTCGAAAAGGTCGCGGCGATGGTCGATCTCGCGGCGGTGACGCTCGGCGCCAGGGGTTCGGTCGTGGTTCGCGGTGGCGAGCGCGTGACGAGCCCTGCCGCCCATGTCGAACGCGTTGTCGACACGACCGGCGCCGGCGATCTCTACGCGGCCGGCTTTCTCTATGGCTTGACCCGTAATCTCCCTCTGGCGGAATGCGCGCGGATCGCCGGCCTTGCCGCCGCCGAGGTGATCTCCCATTTCGGCGCCCGCCCGGAAGTGCCGCTGCGCGAGTTCGCTAAGCTGGGGTGAGATGCGGGCAATATCCCTCGCTGATCGTCCGGAGCAGACGACGCAGCCATAACAAAAAGGGCGGCCCGAGGGCCGCCCTTTCCAATTCCGTCGATCGCCTACCGATCAGAAGGCAGTGGCATATGCCTCATTGCCGACGAAACCCATCTTCTCGACCTGCGCCCGCTTGGTCACCGCCAGAACGCGGTCGACCAGGTCGTAACGGGCCTGGGCTTCGGGCTGAAGATGCAGCTCGGGGATCGGATTCATCGTCTGGGTGATGTCCAGATACTGACGCAGACGCATCAGATCGATGGGCGTGCCGTTCCACGTCACCTCATTGGTGGCGGTGATGACGACCTTGTTCTTCACCGGATCGATCGGCGGCGGCGTGTTATTGCCGTCATCGACCGGCAGATCCAGCTTCACGGCGTGGGTCTGGATCGGGATGGTGATGATGAACATGATCAGGAGCACCAACATCACGTCGATCAACGGCGTGGTGTTGATGTCCATCATCGGCTCGCCTTCAGTCGTACTTGCGGCCATTGCCATGACTATAACTCCTGGGAAGCGAGATCAGAGACGCGCGTTGGTGTAGCCCGCGGGCGGCTCGGAAATGAAGCCGACGCGAACGAAGCCTGCACGCTGCATGGAATAGACCGTGCCGCCAATGCACCGGTACGGCGTGTTGACGTCACCGCGGATGTGCACTTCGGGAAGCTCGAGGCCGGCGGCGTTCGGGCCACCCTGCCGGTCGATCTCCTTGCGAAGCTTCACCACCGCACGGTCGATCAGCTCGCTCGAGCTCACCTTGGTCAGGCCCCAATAGACCTCGCAGGCCCCGTTGGGGGCAGCACGCACGGTCAGAGCCACATTCTCGGGCTTCGTCGTCGTCGCTTCGAACACCACGCTCGGCAGCTTCACGGGAACGGTCTGGATAACGACCGGGACGGTAATGAGGAAGATGATCAGAAGCACCAGCATGACGTCGACGAGCGGCGTCGTGTTGATGTCCGACATCGGGGCGTCGTTTTCGGCTGGGCCGGCACTCATGGCCATCGGCGCAAATCCTATCTACTTGGTCGGCCCGGACTGAAATCCGGCCTGGAGGCCGGCAACCGGGCTTGATGTCCTTCGCGACGGGGGCGGGACGCAGCAGCGCCCGCCCCTATCGAACACGCGCTTACTTCTTGACGGCAGGCGCCGGAGCAGCGGCCTTGACCGAGACGGCGGGCTTCACCGCGCCGGCCGAAACCATGTAGCCATGCAGATCGGTCGAGAAAGCGGAAAGCTCCTCGGCGACGACCTTGTTGCGACGGATCAGCCAGTTGTAGCCAAGCACCGCGGGAACGGCCACGGCCAGACCCAGAGCG
Organism: Rhizorhabdus sp.; assembly: GCA_004297635.1. Lineage (GTDB taxonomy): Bacteria > Pseudomonadota > Alphaproteobacteria > Sphingomonadales > Sphingomonadaceae > Rhizorhabdus. The sequence goes on from SCUQ01000586.1 coordinate 2,147, forward strand.
GTCATGATCAGCGCCTCACCGACCGGGCCGGCGACGGCGTCGATCGAAGCCTGACCGGCCGCGCCGATCTTGATGAGCGCGCGGTAGATGCCGATCACGGTGCCGAACAGGCCGACGAACGGCGAGGTCGAACCGACCGTCGCGAGAACGGCGAGACCGTTGCCGAGCTTCGAGTTAATCAGCGCCTGGCTGCGCGCCAGCGAACCCGTCAGCCACTCATGCTGGTCGACCGGGTCGGTCAGCTTGGTGTGCTGCTCCTGGGCGAGCAGGCCATCGTCGACGATCTGGCGATAGGCCGAGTTCTTCTCCAGCTTGGCCTGGCCGTCACGGAGGCTGGGAGCCGTCCAGAAGGCAGCGCGGGCGCGCTTGCCCTGGTTCAGGATCTTCTGCTGCTCGAGCAGCTTGGTGAACATGATGTACCAGGACGCCGCCGACATGACGACGAGGATGAGGAACACCGCCCAGGCAATCGTACCACCCTGCTCAAGGGCGGCCATAAGGCCATAGGGGTTGGAACCAGCGGCTGCGGGACTAGCCATAAACTTCTTGTCCTTCTCTGAATCTGTATATTTCTGCGATCAATGAAAAGCCGGACCGGCATCAGGCGCCGGCCCGGCCAAAGCTCAATCCTTGGGAATCTGCCAACGCACGCGGTTGCGGTAGGTCGCCGGCATGGGTTGCCCGTTGCCATCGAGCTGCGGCCTGAAGCGCGAGCGGCGAATGAGCATCTGGCAGGCCTTCGCATCCAGCGACGGGAAGCCGCTCGAATTGGTGACCCGGCAGTCCGTCGCCTTGCCGTCAGCGCCGATCGCCAGCTCGAAGCTGGTCGTGCCCTGATTCTCGGCGCGCAGATCGGCGGAGGGATAATCCTCCGGCGTCACCCACTCACCCGGCGTACCCCGCGGTTCAAGCTTCCGGGAAACCGCCGGTGGCGGCGGTGCCGGAGGAGCCGAAGGCGTGATCTGCGGCGGCGGCGGCGAGGGCACCGTCACCATCGGCGGAGCCACGGACGGCGCGACCTGAACGATAGGCGGCGGCGCAACCACGGGCGGCGGCTCGACCCGCGTCTCAGGCGGCGGGGGCGGCGGCTTGTCCGGCGGCGGCGGAGCCTCCTCTTCGACGTCGAACGTCTTCAGGTCTCTGGCGACCTTCTTGACGACGTTATAAGCAAGCCCGGTCACGAAGGCGTAGCCGATGATCGCATGAAGAACGATCACCATGGCTATCGACACCGCCTTGCGGGTGCTCATGGTTTGATCACCGTAAGCCATTAAGGAATGACACTCCCTCCGAAAAGCCAGCAAAAATGCCCGGGACGCACCAATGGGAGTGCCACCAGCGCCCGGCCTCAACCCCGCCGTTTATATTATGATATTTAGCGGAGGTGTGTCC
>SCUQ01000587.1 GCA_004297635.1 Rhizorhabdus sp.
CCGGTCGAAAAGACCGCGCTGGCCGAAGCCGAGGTCGAATATGAGGACATCACATCGACCCAGATCGACGTGGCGTTCGAGATCGTCGAGAGTCCGATCGAGGCGCTGAAGGGCGCTTATGCGGTGATCTGGACGACGACACCGTGGACGATCCCGGTCAACCAGGCTTTGGCCTATGGGCCAGAGGTCGATTACGTCTTGATCGAATGGGAAGGCCGGAATTTTCTGGTTGCCGACGATCGGATTGAGCATTTCTACGAACGCGTTGGCCGTGGCCGATTGGTGGGCTTTGGCCTTTTGGGCCACCAACTCGCCGGCACCATCGCCCGTCACCCGATGCACAAGCTCGGCGGCTTCTTCGCCCGGCCGCGTCCGCTGCTCGCCGGCGATTTCGTCACCACCGACGCCGGCACCGGGCTCGTCCACATGGCGCCCGACCATGGCGAGGACGATTTCCTGCTGTGCAAGGAGCATGGCATCGCGCCGGTGTTCGCCGTCGAGGGCGACGGTAAGTACCGCGCCGACTGGGAATGGCTCGCCGGGCAGGGTTCGGTGATCAATCCCAAGTTCAACGCGCCCGATGGTCCGATCTGTTCGGACCTGACCGAAGCGGGCGCGCTGCTCGCGGCCAGCGCCGACTTCAGGCACAGCTATCCGCACAGCTGGCGCTCCAAGGCCAAGGTGATCTTCCGCTGCACCCCGCAGTGGTTCATCCCGATGGACAAGGCTTCTTCCCCCCTCCCGCTTGCGGGAGGGGCCGGGGGTGGGCCTGCGCCTGGCTCGCCCACCCCTTCCGCCGCTGACGCGGCTCCTTCCCCTCCCGCAAGCGGGCGGGGAGATAATGGCGCCACCCTGCGTGATATCGCGCTCGACGCGATCAAGCAGACCCGCTGGGTGCCCGAGAAGGGCGAGAACCGGATTACGTCGATGGTCGCGGGGCGGCCCGACTGGGTGATCAGCCGCCAGCGCGCCTGGGGCGTGCCGATCGCGGTCTATGTGAACAGCAGGACCGGCGATTATCTGCGCGATCCGGCGGTCAACGCGCGGATCGTGGCCGCCTTCGAGGCGGGCGGCGCCGACGCCTGGTTCACCGCGAACCATCAGGAGCTGCTCGGCCCCGAGCATGACGCGGCCGACTATGAACCGGTCAACGACATCCTCGACGTGTGGTTCGATTCGGGCTGCACCCACGCCTTCACCGTCGAGGCGCGCTACGGCGTCGGCACCCGCGCCGACCTCTATCTGGAGGGCTCGGACCAGCATCGCGGCTGGTTCCAGTCGTCCTTGCTCGAAAGCTGCGGCACGCGGGGTCGGGCGCCCTATAACGCGGTGCTGACCCATGGCTTCGCGCTCGACGGGCAGGGCCGCAAGATGTCCAAGAGCCAGGGCAATGTCGTCGATCCGCTCAAGATCATCAACGAGAGCGGCGCCGACATCCTTCGCCTGTGGGTCGCCTCGACCGACTATTTCGAGGATGTCCGCATCGGCAAGGAGATCCTGGCCGGCACGTCGGACGCCTATCGCAAGCTGCGCAACAGCTTCCGCTATCTGCTCGGCGCGCTCGACGGGTTCAGCGATGCCGAGAAGGTGGCGCCGGCCGAGATGCCCGAGCTGGAGCGCTATGTGCTCCATCTGCTCGCCAGCCTCGACGCCGAGCTGAAGGATGCGACGGCGGCGTTCGAGTTCAACCGCTATGCCCGCGCGCTGACCGACTTCGCGAACAACGACCTGTCGGCCTTCTTCTTCGATATCCGCAAGGACTCGCTCTATTGCGATGCGCCCACGGACCCGAAGCGCCGCGCCTATCGCACCGTGCTCGACACGCTGTTTCACGCGCTGGTCCGCTATGCTTCGCCGATCCTCTGCTTCACTGCCGAGGAGGTGTGGGGCACGCGCTTCCCCGACGCCGGATCGGTCCACCTGCTGACCTGGCCCGAGGTCGATGCCGGCTGGCAGGACGACGATCTGCGGATGCGCTGGGAGCTGCTGCGCCGCTATCGCGTGAAGCTGACCGGCGAGATCGAGCCGCTGCGCCGCGAGAAGGTGATCGGATCGAGCCTGGAGGTGAACGTCACCGCGCTGAGCTATGATCCGGCCGAGGCGGCGCTGCTGCGCGGGGTCGATCTGGCCGAGCTGGGCATCGTCGCGCGGGTGGATGTGGTCGACGGCGACCCCGCCGCGGCGGCACAGCTGGCCGGCGGCGGCGATCCGATCGCCTTCGAGGTCGCCAAGACCGATTATGAGAAATGCGGCCGCTGCTGGCGCCACCTGCCCGAGGTGACGAGCGACGGCGCGCTGTGCGGCCGCTGCGAGACGGTGGTGCATGGCTGATTCGGCCGCGCCCCATCGCGCGCTCGGCTTCGGGATCGCCGCCGCGATCCTGATCGCCGACCAGATCAGCAAATATTGGATCATGGCGGTTGTGCAGCTGCCGATGCGCGGGCTGATCGAGATCACCAGCTTCTTCGACCTGCGCTGGGTCGAGAATTACGGGGTGTCGATGGGCTTCCTGGTGGCGGGCTCGAACCGCGAGCGCTGGATTCTGGTCGCGGTGACGGCGGCGATCGCGGCGGGCATCATCGTCTGGCTGTGGCGCGAAAAGGGCCGGCCCGACGCGGCGGCGCTCGGCCTCGTGCTCGGCGGCGCGGTGGGCAATATCGCCGATCGCAGCCGGCTCGGCTATGTCGCCGACTTCCTCGATCCGCATATTGGCGGATGGCATCCCTTTTTGGTCTTCAATGTCGCGGACGCCGCGATTACGATAGGTGTATTGATCCTCGTGGCTCGGGCGCTCCTCGCCCGTGAGCACAAGGCCCCTGCGGAGAATGTCGATGCGGTCTAAGTTGCTTCTCGGTTCGGCGCTGGTCGCCATGACCCTGCTGTCGGCCTGCAGCCGCGGCGATCGCCCCGGCGTGATGTCGGGACGCTCGTCGAGCCTCGACGCCTTCGCGGTGTCGAAGCGCGCGCCGCTCACCATCCCGCCCGATTTTGCGCTGATCCCGCCGCGCCCCGGCGCGCCGCGCCCGCAGGAGGCCGATTCGAGCCAGCAGGCGCTGTCTGCGATGTTCGCCAACACCCAGGCACCCAAGAGCCAGACCGAGAAGGACATCATCGGCCTGACCAGGACCCTGCCCGAGCCGGGCATCCGGTCGTCGGTGGGCGAGGTGAGCGTCTCGACGGTCAACAAGGGCCCGGCCACCCGCACCATCCTCGCCGCTGCCGCGACCGACAGCGCGGACGCCAGCGTCACGCTCGGCAACTGAGGAATAAAGGGCAGCTCTCCTCCCGCCATCCCTGCCCAGGCGGGGATGGCAGGCGATTGAACACGCCCATCTCCTTCCCGTCATTCCCGCGAAGGCGGGAATCCATTTGGCCGCCTGGTCCTATCCACGATTGGTTCCGAGTGCGCCTCCCGGTGGATTCCCGCCTTCGCGGGAATGACGCGTGGGGGTTGGAACGACGACCCAGCCCGCTGACGGCTTGTCGGGGCCGTCATGCATGACCTGATCCGACGCCGGCTGTTCACCGCGCTGCCGACGCTCGCGGTGGTGGTGATCCTGTCCTTCCTGCTGATGCGGCTTGCCCCGGGCGGGCCGTTCGATGGCGAGCGGCCGCTCGACCCGAAGACGCGCGAGGCGCTGATGAGCGCCTATGGGCTCGATCTGCCGCTGCACGAGCAGATCGGCCGCTATGTCTGGCGGCTTGCCCATGGCGATTTCGGCCCGTCGCTGGTCTATCGCGACTTCACCGTCACCGACCTGATCGCGCGCGGCCTGCCGGTGTCGCTGACCCTCGGCGCGCTCGCGCTGCTGCTGGCGCTGCTGCTGGGCCTGTCGGCCGGGATGGCCGCCGCGGTGCGGCCCGGCGGTCGTACCGACCATGGCCTGATGCTGGTCGCCACCTTGCTGACCGCGCTGCCCAGCTTCGTCGTCGGCCCGTTGCTGGCGCTGCTGTTCGGCCTGTGGGCGGGCTGGCTGCCGGTCTCCGGCTGGGGCGATGGCGCGCCGTCCTATCTGGTGTTGCCCGTGATCGCGCTCGCGCTGCCCGCCGCAGGGGCGATCGCCAAGCTCGCGCGGGCCGGCCTCGCCCAGGTGCTGGCGCAGGATCATGTCCGCATGGCGCGGGCGCGGGGACTGGGCTGGCCCCGCATCCTGATCGTCCACGCGCTGCGCCCCGCGCTGGTGCCGGTCGCCTCCTTTCTGGGGCCGGCCGCCGCCGGGCTGCTGACCGGCGCGGTGGTGATCGAGACGGTGTTCGCGCTGCCGGGGCTCGGCCGCTATTTCGTGCAGGGCGCGCTCAACCGCGACTATCCGCTCGTGCTCGGCGTCGTCACGCTCTACGCCGCGCTGATCATCCTGTTCAACCTGCTCGCCGACCTGGCCTATGGCTGGCTCGACCCGAGGGTACGGGGATGACTCGGTCGCAGCCAAATCCTCCCGCTCATCCTTTCGAAGGGCGTCCTTCGACACGGGCTTCAACAAGCTCAGCCCAGCTCAGGGTGAGCGGTTTGACGTCGACAGGCGCATCATCGCGATGAAGCCGGCGCTGATCCTGCTCGGGCTGATCGTCCTGATCGCGCTGCTCGGTCCCTTCGCGCTCGACTGGCGCTATGACGCGATCGACTGGGACGCGGTCCGCGCCGATCCCTTCACCCCCGGTCATATGATGGGCACCGACAGCGTCGGCCGCGATCTGCTCGCGCGCACCCTGGCCGGCACGCGCGTGACGCTGGGGGTCGCGGCGGCGGCGGCGCTGGTGTCGCTGGTCATCGGGGTTGCCTGGGGCGCGATCGCCGGCTGGTGCGGGGGCAGGATCGACGAGGCGATGATGCGCGTGGTCGACGCGCTCTACGCGCTGCCCTTCATGTTCGTCGTGATCCTGCTGATGGTGGTGTTCGGCCGTTCGATCCTGCTCGTCTTCCTGGGCATAGGCGCGGTCGAATGGCTGACGATGGCGCGGGTCGTGCGCGGCCAGATGCTGGCGCTGCGCGAGCGGCCCTTCATCACCGCCGCCGAGGCCGCGGGCACGCCGCCCGCCGCGATCGTGATCCGCCACATGCTGCCCAATCTCGCCGGGGTGGCGATCGCCTATCTGCTGCTCACCGTGCCGCAGGTCGTGATGATCGAAAGCTTCCTGTCCTTCCTGGGGCTGGGCGTGCAGGAGCCGATGACGTCGCTCGGCATCCTGCTGAAGGACGGCGCCGACGACATGGACATCGCGCCGCATGCGATGCTGCTGCCGGCGGCGGTGCTCGTCACCCTGCTGCTCTGCCTGACGCGTATCGGCGAGCGGCTGCGCGACCGCTTCACGCAATGACCCTGCTCGCCGTCCGCGACCTGTCGATCAGCATCGATGGCCGTCCGATCGTCGAGGATGTCGGCTTCACGCTGGCCGCCGGCCGCACGCTTGCGCTGGTCGGCGCATCGGGATCGGGCAAGAGCCAGACCTGCCTCGCGCCGTTCGGCCTGTCGCCGGCGGGCTGCGCGGGATCGTTCCGGCTGGCGGGCGAGGAGCTGATCGGCGCGGGCGAGGCACGGCTGCGCGCGGTGCGCGGCCGCGATGTCGGCTTCGTCTTCCAGCAGCCGCTGACCGCGCTCACCCCGCATCTGACGATCGGCGCGCAGCTGCGCGAGGCCTGGACCCAGGCCGGCGCGGCGCGCCCGGACCGGGCAGCGATGGCCGCGGCGCTCGACCGGGTCGGGCTGGACCGGCCGCTGGAACGGCTCGACCAATATCCGCACCGCCTGTCGGGCGGGCAGCGCCAGCGCGCGCTGATCGCGATGGCGATCGCCCATCATCCGCGGCTGCTCGTCGCCGATGAGCCCACCACCGCGCTCGACGCGATGCTGCGCGCCGACATCATGGGCCTGCTGCGCGCGCTGTGCGCCGAGCGGGGCATGGCGATGCTGCTGGTCAGCCATGACCTGGCCAGCGTCGCCGACCATGCCGATGAGGTGGCGGTGATGCAGGCGGGCCGAATCGTCGAAAGCGGCCCGGCCACCGAACTGCTCGGCGCACCGCGCAGCGACTATGCCCGTGCGCTGATCGCCGCGAGCCCCCGGCTGGATGGGCCGCCGCCCGAGCTGGGACCGACCGGCGCGGCGCTGGTCGAGGCGCGCGGCGTTTCGGTATCCTTCCACCGGCCGGGCTGGCGGCGTGGCCGGACGATCGCGGTGGACGACGTCGCGCTGGAGGTGGCCGAGGGCGAGGCGGTGGCGATCGTCGGCGGATCGGGATCGGGCAAGTCGACGCTGGCCCGCGCCATCGCCCGGCTCGGCCCGATCGACGGCGGGGTGGTGTGCTGGCGCGGGCTGCCGCTGCCGCCGCGCCGGG
>SCUQ01000617.1 GCA_004297635.1 Rhizorhabdus sp.
GCCGTAAGCCACGCCGCTCCCGCGCTGCTGTCGGCGGCGCGCCCGATGCTCCCGGCGCAACTGCCGCTCGATCGGCTGTGGGAGGAAGCCTTCGCGCTCACCTATGGCGCGGAGCTTCGCGCCGAGCGGAAGACCCGTGCCGGATCGGTGGTCGCAGCAGATCCCGACCGCTATCGGCGCTTCACCGCGCCCGCCCTGTCCGCTGCCGGGCTGGACCATATGATCGAGGGCCGCACGATCCGCTTCCTTCACCCCGCCGATCGCCGCGCGGGCGAGCGGACATGGGCACGCCGCCGCCGCGAGGGCAAGGCGCTGACCATCGCCCGTCTGGCCAAGGCCAGCACCACCTATGCCGGCGGGATCGATTATCTCGCATGGAAGATCAACCGCCATGCCGGCGCCGCGATCGAGATCAGGCCCTGGCAGCGCCGCTGGCCGATCCTTGGCGCGATCAGCCTGCTTCCCAGGCTGCTGATGAAGGGCGCGGTGCGTTAATTAGGCGGCATAGCGAGCGGCTGCCACTTTAGAAAATCGGGCATTGGCTTTTTGGAGGCGTAGGCCACCAGCACAGACAATATCTCATCGAACGAGAAAAGACGGTTTGTCGTAGCGGTGCTTGCGCTCACGCGGAGGGCCTGAAAGTGCCGCAAATGGCTTCCATCCCGCCTTTCAATAACGAAGCGACCATCCTCAGCCATCGTCTGAATATACTGCTCCGGGGCCGAATGCAGGATCACGAAATCCCCTTCTCCGACATCGAGAAGGGCATCGTGAACCCTGTCAGCGGTGACAGGGCCATCAATATCCTCTCCACCCACATTGAGTTTGATCGCCGACGAGATGTCAGCCGCTAACGCCTTGGAGAGACGCGTCGACGGCGATTTGCTTGCTGCATCGTGCAAAAACCTGACCAGCGGATCGGCGTGGCGACGGTCCTTATGAGCCATCCAGAAAATCAGCGGAAACAATAGCAGGGTCACAACGAGTACAGGTGAAGAGCCTTCGCCGTTCAATGCCATTTGGAAGATCAGAAAGATCATTAGCAAGAGCAAGAACACAGCCATTATCATGCCGTTCAGGTCAGACCCGGCACGGCCGCGAATGCTACACCCCGTTCCGCTTTTCGAAATCCAGCCGAAAAGCATCGGGCCATGGCTGCCGAACGCGCTCAACCAAAGACAAATGATTGGGCCAGCGATCCAGCCCCGCGCGCCGTTTTTCACCTCGAACCACGATTTCATCCGAGCGCGGATGGCTGCCTTCGCCTCCGCTGGCGATTTCGCTGTGTCGATATGAAAACTGTACCCGAAAGGCAGAAATGCCATGTTACGCAGCCTGCGACGTCGGCGGCTCTCCCCGCCGGTCCATCGCCTGCGTGATCGCATGGCCGAGCGCAGCGATGGTGAAGGGTTTGCGCAGCACTTCATGGCCGGCGAAATCGTCGGTCTGGCCCGCCTCGCCGACATAGCCGGTGACGAACAGCACGGCGATGTGCGGATGGTCGCGGCCGAGCTTCCCCACCAGTTCGGGGCCGGTCATGCCCGGCATCATCACGTCGGTCAGCACGAGGTCGAAGCGTTCGCCCTCGGCAAGGATGGCGAGCGCCTCATCACCGGAACTGCAGGCGTGGATGACATGCCCAAGCTCGACAAGCCCCGCACGGGTCGACGCCTGGACGCGGGGATCGTCCTCGACCAGCAGGATCGAAAGCGGGCCGACGCGCGGTTTCGCGGCCTTGACCGGCTCGGCAATCATAAGCTCGGTCGCTGCGCCATGATGGCGCGGCAGGTAGAGCGAGATCGTCGTGCCCTTGCCCACCTCCGATTCGACACGGACATCACCGTGCGACTGGCGGACGAATCCGAAGATCTGGCTGAGCCCCAGGCCGGTGCCCTTGCCGACCGGCTTGGTCGTGAAGAAGGGCTCGAAGGCGCGTTCGAGCACCTGAGGCGGCATCCCGCACCCCGTATCCGCGACGCTGATCCGGACATAGTCGCCCGCCTCGAGATCGCCGGGGTCTTCGGCGCGGACCTTCACATCGGCGACGCTGATAACGAGCCGCCCCGCCCCGTCCATCGCGTCGCGCGCGTTGACGGCAAGGTTCAGGATCGCATTTTCGAGCTGATGGGCATCGGCCCAGATCGGCCAGTGCGCATCGGCGGCATCGACCGTGACGCTGATCCTTTCGCCCAGCGTGCGGTCCAGCAGCAGATCCATTCCCGTCACCAGCTTCGCTGGCTGGACCGCGGCCGGCAGCAGCGGCTCGGCACGCGCGAAGGAGAGCAGGCGGCGG
>SCUQ01000588.1 GCA_004297635.1 Rhizorhabdus sp.
ATGCAATATATCCGTCCGCGCGTCGGCACGGTATGTATCGGTCAGGCCGCCTCGATGGGCAGCTTCCTGCTGTCGGCAGGCGAACCGGGCATGCGGGTCGCGCTCACCAATGCCCGCATCATGGTCCATCAGCCTTCGGGCGGCGCCCAGGGCATGGCCGCGGACATCGAGATCCAGGCGCGCGAAATCCTGCGGATGCGCCACCGGCTCAACTCGCTCTACGCGAAATATACCAAGCAGACGATCGAGCAGATCGAATCCGCCATGGATCGCGACAAGTTCATGGAAGCCGATGAAGCAAAGGCCTTTGGCATCATCGACGAGGTCTTCGACAAGCGCCCGTCGCCCGCGGACGAGGCGATGGCCGCCTGAACGGCCGGCCAGAGGCTGATGAGGTTGCGCGGCGCGTCGTTTCCCCGTGAAAGGATGCGTCGCCGCGTCCCGCAAGGCCGAGTCGCGGAATTCCACGCCGGGAGCGCTGGTCGGCCTGCTCAATGTGCTGTGGAACACAGTCGCTGTACCGGGAAAGGGGCATCCCGTCTCTTTGGGAACCCCATGGGCGATCATTGCTTCTTAAGATGGTTGTGAGAAGGGGAAGGACGTGTTTAGGATGCGGCCGATCCCCAGTGGAGTCAGGATCTAGTTTATGACGAAGTTGACCGGCGGAGACTCGAAGAGCACGCTTTACTGCTCCTTCTGCGGCAAGTCGCAGCACGAGGTCCGCAAGCTCATCGCCGGACCGACGGTCTTCATCTGCGACGAGTGCGTCGAACTGTGCAACGACATCATTCGCGAAGAGACCAAGGGTGCGCTCGTCAGCAAAAAGGATGGCGGCGTTCCGACCCCGCACGAGATCTGCGAGCATCTCGATCAATATGTGATCGGGCAGGCCAAGGCCAAGCGGGTCCTCTCGGTCGCGGTCCACAACCATTACAAGCGGCTCAACCATGGCGCGAAGGGTGCCGATGTCGAGCTCGCCAAGTCGAACATCCTGCTCGTCGGCCCGACCGGATCGGGCAAGACCCTGCTCGCCCAGACGATGGCGCGGCTGCTCGACGTGCCCTTCACCATGGCGGACGCGACGACGCTGACCGAGGCCGGCTATGTGGGCGAAGATGTCGAGAACATCATCCTCAAGCTGCTCCAGGCATCCGACTATAATGTCGAGCGGGCGCAGCGCGGCATCGTCTATATCGACGAAATCGACAAGATCAGCCGCAAGGCCGACAATCCCTCGATCACCCGCGACGTGTCGGGCGAGGGTGTCCAGCAGGCGCTGCTCAAGCTGATGGAGGGCACCACCGCGAGCGTTCCTCCGCAGGGCGGCCGCAAGCATCCGCAGCAGGAATTCCTGCAGGTCGACACGACCAACATCCTGTTCATCTGCGGCGGCGCCTTTGCGGGCCTCGAAAAGATCATTGGCGACCGCCTCCAGGGCAAGTCGATCGGCTTCGGCGCCTATGTCGCATCGCCGGAGGAGCGCCGTACCGGCGAGACCCTGCAGCAATGCGAGCCTGAGGATCTGCTGAAGTTCGGCCTTATCCCTGAGTTCGTCGGCCGTCTGCCCGTCATCGCCACGTTGATGGACCTTGACGAGACGGCGCTGGTCGAAATCCTGTCGGCGCCGAAGAACGCGCTCGTCAAACAATATCAGAAGCTGTTCGAGATGGAGGGTGTGAAGCTCGGCTTCACCGACGATGCGCTGGTGGCGGTCGCCCGCAAGGCGATCACCCGCAAGACCGGTGCGCGCGGCCTGCGCTCGATCCTCGAAGGCTTGCTGCTCGACACGATGTTCGACCTGCCGTCGATGGACGGTGTCGACGAGATCATGGTCGACAAGGATGTGGTCGAAGGCCGCAAGGACCCGGTCCGTGTTTTCTCGAAGAAGAAGGAAAAGGCGGGCGGCGACGCGGCCTGATCGGTTCATATATCGAAGGATATCAAAGGGCCGTCGGAGCGATCCGGCGGCCCTTTTTCATAACATTGTGTCGATCCATTATGGCGCAATCCGCCTGAGCGCCGCGGTAAAACTGCCCTTGGGGCGGCGCCCGTTAACCATGTCGCAGTAACCTCCCGTTATGACGCCGTGCGGGAGAGCCGTCATGAACATAACGAGCCTTAGCGACCCGTTACAATGGGCCAAGGACGCATCTAGGCAGGGTTTCGCCAGGTTGAGCGCCGCTTCGACCGGCTGGAGAATGAGCCGGAAGATACGGCTTATCTTCAGCGCGACCGCGCTCGCTATGGCTACGCTCGCGCTCATAACCATCGTGTCACTGCTCATGATCCGCGCCAGCGTCGGCGGTGTCACGGATCTGGCGAGCGCCAATCAGGCGTTGCTGCGCGTCCAGACACGCTCGATCGTGGCACAGGGACTGCTGAAGGATTATGTCATCCGTCCTGACGACCGGACTGCGCGGGACCTTGCCACCACGCTTGCCGCCGCGCTCGATTCGCTCGACGGCGCGCACGACGCGGCGAATGCGCTGGGCCAGACCGGCTCGCTTGCCGCCGTTCGATCGGCGCTGGAGGCCACGCAGGCGTCGGCGGCGCATATCGTGGCGGCACAGCATATGATCGGCGTCCAGATCGCCAGGGAGCTCGATATTCGCGGGCCATCGATTGCGGCCAAGCTTCGGCTTATAACCGAACAGGCCCATGCCGCTGGCAATGGCAGCGCGAGCTATGCCGCCGGGGTAGCGCAAGCGCGCTATCTGGAGATGCGTGTCAACGTCACCCGATATGTCGCCGCGCCCAGCCCGGCGACGGCCAAGCTCGTCAAGGCGAACCTGCTGGACCTCGAGGATGCGACGAACATATTGTTCGAAGAGCTTCAAGGGACGCCGATGCTGGCATCCGCCGACCGGGCGATCGCGGAGCTCGTGGCCTATGACAAGGCGTTCGATCGGGTTGTCGCTGCCACAATGGTCCGTAATCGCGAGGTGGAGCGTGTCCTGCGCGTCAGCGGACCCCGCCTTGCGGATAATGCAGACAATATCATTCGCGCGATAGAGGGGGTTCAGGGACGCAAGACCTTCTATGCTCAGCTGGCCGTGGCCGGCGCGCTGACGATCGTGCTGCTGGCCGCGGCGACCGGCATCGCGATCGCCATTCTCGCGG
>SCUQ01000589.1 GCA_004297635.1 Rhizorhabdus sp.
CCCGACAGCGCGACGGGGATCGCGATCGTCGAGCAGTTCTGCGCCGAGGCGGGGCTGTGAAGGACGCACGTCCGCTGGCGACGGCGCTCGCCGATCCCGTGTCGGTGCTGGGCTTCGGACCCGACGACTGGACCAGCCTGCTCTCGATCGCCCGCGCCGAACGGCTCGACGGCAGCCTCGCCTTCCGCCTCGCCGACATGCCGCTGCCCGGCCCGGTCGCCCGCGCGCTGGAGGATGCCCGCGCGCAGGCGGAGTTCGGCCGGGCGCAGGGGCTGTGGGAGGTCGAAATGGCGCGTCGCGCGCTCGCCCCGCTGGGTGTAGCGCCGATCCTGCTCAAGGGCAGCGCTTTCGCTTTTGCGGGCCTGCCGGCCGCGGTCGGCCGACTGGTCGGCGATCTCGACATATTGGTGCCGCGCGACCGGCTCGACGATGTCGAGACGGCGTTGCTAGACGCGGGATTCTCCTGGGCCAAGGACGATGATTACACCCACGCTTATTATCGCCGCTGGATGCACGAGCTGCCGCCGCTGGTCCACTTCGATCGCGGCGCGATGATCGATGTCCACCACACGATCCTGCCGCTGACCGCCCGGCGTACCCCCAATGCCGATGCGCTGATCGCGGACAGCATCGAGATATCGGCGGGCGTCCGCATCCTGAGCCCCGCCGACATGATCGTCCATGCCGCCTGCCACCTGTTCGCCGATGGCGACATGGCGGGGGGGCTGCGCAACCTGTGGGACATCGACAGGCTGCTGCGGCTGTTCACCGCCCACCCCGATTTCTGGAAGACGCTCGACGCGCGGGCGCGGCTGCACCAGATGCACGAGCCCGTCGCGCTCGCGCTGCGGCTGGCGGACCGGCTGTTCGCAACCCCGGTCGAACCGCGCCTTGCCGGCCATGACCGGGTGCGCGACGGGCTGTTCATTCGCCGGCTGCTCGCACGAGACGGCTGGGGAAGGCCGATCCGTCCGTTGAACCGGCTGGGCTTCTACATCCGGTCACACTGGATGCGCATGCCGCCGCTGATGCTGGCGCGCCATCTCTGGATCAAGGCCAGAGCGAAGTGAGCGACGACGCATTGCTGATACGCGAACTGCCGTGGGCCGACCCCGCCGACTGGTTCGCGCGGCTTGGCCGGAGGCCCGGCATCGCCTTTCTCGACAGCGCCGCCAGCGGCGACCCGCGCTCCGCCGCCTCCTATATCGCGATCGACCCGGTCGAGGAGGCGCGGCTCATGACCGCGACGATGGACGATGCGATCGCGGCGCTGCGGCGGCTTCATCGCCCCGGCGCGGCGGCTGCCCCCCTCCCCTTCACCGGCGGTCTGATCGGCCTGCTCTCCTATGATCTCGGGCCGAGCGCGCTTGGCATCGCAAGCCGCCACAACGCCGACCCCGCGCTGCCCGCCATGGTCGTCCGACGCTATGATCTGGTGCTGGGTTTCGACCATCGTGCGCGTCGTGCCTGGGGATTCGCACGGGCGCGCGGCGCGCTGTCGGCCGCGGAGCGACTGGATCGGCTGCTGCTCACCGGTGACGCGCCGGCCGAGCGCCCCGCGTCCACACCCGGCTGGAACGAGGAAACGATCCCCGACAAGCACCGCGCGATGATCGAGGCCGTTCTCGGCTATATCCGGGCGGGCGATATCTACCAGGCCAATATCAGCACCAGCTTCACCGCCCCCAGGCCCGAAGACTTCTCACCCATCGTCCACTATCTGGCCCTGCGCGGGCGCACCCCCGCACCCTTCGCAGCCTATGTCGATCTCGGCGAGGGTAGCGCGCTGCTGAGCGCGTCTCCCGAACGCTTCGTGCGGTGCGACCGTGACGGCCGGATCGAGACCCGCCCGATCAAGGGTACCGCGCCGCGCAGCCGCGACCCCGCCGAGGACCGGGCCAATGGCGAGCGGCTGGCCGCATCGGCCAAGGATCGCGCCGAGAATCTGATGATCTGCGACCTGCTTCGCAACGATCTGTCCCGCGTGGCCGAAGAAGGCAGCGTCACCGTGCCGCAACTCGCTAAACTCGAAGGCTTCGCCTCGGTATGGCACCTCGTCTCGGCGGTAGAGGCGCGGCTGCGCGATGGCGCGGATGCGATCGACCTGATCGCCGCGACCTTTCCAGGCGGATCGATCACCGGAGCCCCCAAGCGCCGCGCGATGGAGATCATCGACGAGATCGAGGATTCGGGACGCGGCCCGTTCTTCGGCATCGTTTTCGCGCTGGGCGGCGACGGTGCGATGGACAGTTCCATCATCATCCGCTCGATCGCCGCTACGCCCTCCAGGCTGATCGCGCGGGC
>SCUQ01000590.1 GCA_004297635.1 Rhizorhabdus sp.
GCGGGCCTCGACTGCCGAGGTCCGCCGCGTCATCGCTTCACGCGCGGTTCAGCCGGGTAGGCCGAGCTATGTCGATCATGGGCCAATCCGTCTTTTCCAGGTTTCGCGCGGCCTTCATGTTGCGCGCGCTGATCGCCCTGATCGCGGCGCTGTCGATAACGGCGCAGCCGGTCGCGGCACAGTCGATCCTGCGCGATGCCGAAACCGAAGCGTTCCTGAAAGAAATATCGGCGCCGCTCGTCGTCGCGGCCGGGCTTCAGCCGGGCAATGTCGACATCATCCTGATCGGGGACAAATCGATCAACGCGTTCGTTGCCGGCGGTCAGGCGGTCTATATTCATAGCGGACTGATCGAGACGGCCGACAATGCCAACGAGGTCCAGGGCGTCATCGCGCATGAACTGGGCCACATTACCGGCGGCCATATCATCCGCTTCGGTGAGGGCGCTCGCGGCGCCACCGGCATCACCCTGCTGTCGCTGCTGCTCGGCGCGGCGGCGATGGCGGCGGGGTCTGCCGACGCCGGCATGGGCGTCATCATGGCGGGCCAGCAGGCGGCGCTGGGCAAGTTCCTCGCTTTCAACCGTGTTCAGGAAGCCAGTGCGGACGCCGCCGGCGTGGGTTTCCTCGAAAAGGCCGGCATATCCGGCAAAGGCATGCTCAGCTTCTTCCTGAAGCTGAAGCAGGAAGAATATCGCTACGCTTCCACCTATGCTTCGGTCGATCCCTTCATGCAGACCCACCCGATGTCGGGCGAGCGCGAATCGACGCTGTCGGCGGACGTGCTGAGGTCTCCGGCCTATGGCAAGAAGACCGATCCGGCGATCGAGGAGCGCTTCAAGCGGATCAAGGCAAAGCTGATCGGTTATATGGACGATCCGACCAGCGCGCTGCGCAAATATCCCGAACGCGATCAGAGCGCGCCCGCCCATTATGCGCGGGCCTATGCCTGGCACCGCGGCGCTTATCCCGACAAGGCGGCGGAAGAGGTGGCCAAGCTCGTCGCGATCTCCCCCGAAGATCCCTATTTTCGGGAGCTGCAGGGGCAGATACTGCTCGAATCCGGCAAGCCACGAGAGGCGCTGGCGCCTTTGCGGATGGCGGTGAAGGGAACGCGCGGTTCGCCGCTGATCTCCTCGCTGCTGGGTCATGCGCTGCTCGCGACCGACGATCCCGAAAACCTCACCGAAGCGCGTGACGTGCTGAAGGTCGCGGTATCGCGCGATCGCGACAACCCGTTCGCCTGGTTCACGCTCGGCATGGCCTATTCGCGGCTGGGCGACGAGCCTCGCGCCCAGCTCGCCACGGCCGAGCGCTATGCGCTGCTCGGCAATACGCGGCTGGCGATGGCCAGTGCCGAGGCCGCCATGTCGCGCATCCCGCGCGGCACCCCCGATTATATCCGCGCGGAGGACATCGCCCTGTCCGCGCGCGCCGAAGCGAGTGACAAGAAGCGCCGATGACGATCCGTGATTTCATGCAGCGCCACAGCCGGCTGGCGGCCACGATCGGCGCGGGCTCAGCGATCCTGTTCGGCATCGCCGCCGCCTGGCTGACCCAGCGCCACACCGCGCCGAAGGTGGCCAACAAGGCCGAGATCGAGATGGTCGTGCGCGACTATATCCTCGCCCATCCCGAAATCATTCCGCAGGCGATCGACCGACTGCGCGACCGCCAGAGCCGCGACGCCTATTCCCAGAACAAGGCTGCGCTCGAGACGCCCTTCGCCTCGGCCTGGGCCGGCGCGGAAAAAGGGGACGTCACCCTGGTGATGTTCACCGACTATGCCTGCGGCTACTGCCGGACGAGCCTGCCCGATATCGAACGGCTGATCGAGGGCGACCCCCGGCTGAAGGTGGTCTGGCGCGAAATCCCGATCCTGGGGCCGGGCAGCGAGATCGCGGCCAAGGCGAGCCTGGCCGCCGCCCAGCAGGGCGCGTTCCGTACCTTCCACGAACGGATGTTCGCATCGGGCCAGCCCAATGGCGACAAGGTATCGGCCGTGCTGCGATCGATGCCGCTCGACCTGCGCCGGATCCAGCGCGACGTCGACGGCCCCGAGGTGGCGGCCGAGATCCGCCGCAACATGGAACTGGCCGGGCGCATCGATCCCGCGCTGGCTACGCCGACGTTCGTGGTCAACGGGGAGATGCTCAAAGGTGCGGTCGGTTATGACGCGCTCAAGCAGGCCGTCGCCGATGCCAGGGCGCGTGCGAAGGCCTGATCGGCTGCGCTAGCGTTTCACCACACCCTCGACCGTCGCGGTCGATGGATGATGCCGATCCAGATGCCGCTTGATGATCTTCAGATTGCGGCTGTTCGATCGGAAGAAGAAATCGGGGATCGCCCCGATCCAGGGAATCGCGCCCAGCAGCAGATCGAGCCCGACATTGCCGAACATCCGCGCCATCTGCCATTTCGATATGCCGAGGTTCCGGGCCTCCCAGGCGAGCCAGCTGCCCATCACTGCGCCGATCGCCGGGCCGACGACCGGGATGAGGTCGAGCAGCACGTCGAGACCGATCGGCTTGTTGATGCCGGGCAGCACGAACATTCGTTCGAGCAAGCCTTCCATCGCCTCGACGCGGCGGCGAACCGACGCGGCATCCCGGCCCAGACCGGGCATGCGATCCGCAAGCCCGTCGAAATCGGCTCTTGTCGGCCCTCGCATGCGATTATCTCCAGCTATCATGGCCGCTCATCGCATCAGCGGCCATTTTGGTTCCCGATCAGCGGTGCCAAAGGATGCACGGCTCGCGCATTCAGCCGGAAGCCCGGCAGATCGGGCGCGGCGAGCGACCAGCGTAGCGGCTGGGCAATCGGAATGAACGGCGCGATCGCCGCCAGCCGCTGCTCCGCCTCGGCGATCATCCGCGCCCGCAGCGCCGGATCGGTGGTGGACCGGGCGATCGCGAAGGCCTTGTCGGCTTCCTCGCTGCAGGGCCGCCCCCGCGCGCACAGGAACCAGGATAGATACCAGTCGGCCAGATCGGCCGGGGCCACCGCGTCGATCAGCCGCAGGTCGGCGGCGTCGGTCGAGCGGACCTGCACCGCATCGATCCCGATGGCGCGCCATTTCCGCCTGATCGCCGCGAACAGGATCGTCGAGCCTGGCCCTTCGGGCATGGCCACTTCGATCCGTAGCGGGCCGTCCGCCTGAGGCTGCTGGGAGCGCCAGATTCCAACGATCCGTCGTGCCGTCGCGATCCGGATGGTGAAGGCCTGCCGGTCCGATCCGCGGACATTGGCAAAGGCCTGCGCCCAGAAGGGACGGCTTGGTTCCGCGAGGTCGGTAAGGCCCGGCGGCAGGATCGCCTGCGCGGGGCGCCATCCGGGCGCGCCGAGCGCCGCGCCGAGCGCATTGCGGTCCAGCGCCATCGACAGTGCCTGGCGGATCTCGGGCGCCATGGCCGGTGAGGAGGATCGGCCGACCCGGAAGCCGAACAGGCCATTTGCCGGATCGATCTGGATGGACCGGGGCGGGATATCGGCCACCCTGGCATAGATGAAATCATTATAGCCGCCGCCGGCCACCAACGTCGCCTCGCCGTCGGCAAAGCGTGCGACGGCGAGCGCGGCACGTTCCCCGCGCAACCGGATCCGGCGGTCCGCGAGCGCCTGAGCCCGCGCATCGTCGGCGAGCTCGGCCACGGGCTTGGCGCGCAACAGGGTCAGCCGGCCCACCTTGCCGTCGATCAGCAGCGGGCCGCTGCCTTGGCCCCGGTTCAGCAGCGCGAAGCCCGGTCCGGCCAGGATCGTCAGCAATTCCGTACGCGGCGCCGACAGTCGCATCTCGATCACCTCGGGTGTGACGGCGACGATCTCCCGGACCGCGTCGAGCCCGGACGTCGGATCGACCGCAAGGTGGCGACGGATCAACCGGCGCAGAATCCTCGCCACCCGATCGGCATCGGCCAACTCGCGATCGAGCCGGAATGTGTAATAGAGCCCGTCGTCGGAGATGGCCCAGCGTATCGCGAGGCCGGGTTCGACCTGGGCCTCGGCATTCAGCCGCACCAGCCCCTGCGCGGTCGCGCCCAGCAATGCCGCGTCGGCCTGACGCGGCGTCGCGACGGCCGGATCGCGCAGCCGGGTCTCCCGCCCGATCACGCTGACGCTGACCTGCCCCTCGCGATTGTCGCCACCGCAGCCTGCGAGCAGGAGCATAAGGGCGAGCATATGGGGGAAGGTCCGCGTCATTTCAGGCTCAGGGTCCGGCTGGGATGAACGTTCGCGGCGTTGTCGTGCCAGCCCACGACCCGCGGGGCAACCAGTGCGCGGCTGACATAGTGATAAAGCGGGATCAGCGGGGCGTCTTCGATCAACAGGGCTTCGGCCCGGCGCATCGCCCGCGCCCGCGCCCGTGGCTCGGCGAGGCTCATGGCCCGATCGAGCGCCGCGTCGAATGCGGGGTTCGCATAGCCGGCATAGTTGAGCGCGCCGGCATCCGCGCGGTGGATCGAGAGATAGTTTTCAGGCGCGGCGACATCGCCGATCCAGCCCGATCGCGCGAAGGCGAAGTCGCGCCGCCGCAGGCTGGCGAAGTGCAGCGACGCTTCGCTGTTGAGCAGATGCGCCTCGACACCAAGCGGCCGCCACATCGCCGCCATCGCCACGGCCACCCGGCGGTGATCGGCATCGCTGTTGAAGCGGATATCGAAGACCAGCTTGCGTCGCGGGCCATAGCCGGCCGCCGTGAGCAGCCGCCGGGCCTCCGCCTGCCGGTGTTCGCGCCTCCAGCCGGCCCAGACCGGCCGATAGGCACCGGCACTGCCGGCGACCGCCGGTGGGATCACGCCCCAGGCGGGCCGCGTGCCGAGCCCGATCAGCCGTTCGGCGATCCATGGCCGATCGACCGCGATCGAGAGGGCGCGGCGAACGCGCACATCGTCGAACGGAGGGCGGGTGGTGTTGAACACGAAATAATAGCTGCCGTTGAACGGGGCGACATGCGCCGAGCCCGGCCTGCGCCCGGATATCCAGCCCAGCCGGGTCTGCGGGAAATCGTTGCTGACGTCCGCCTCGCCCGCTGCGAAGCTGCGCAGGGCGGTCAGCCGCTCGGTTACGGGGCGCCATTCGATCTCGGCGACGGGCGCGGCGCCGTCATGCCAGCGGGGATTGCGGTCCAGGCGCAGCCGTTCGTTGAGCCGCCATTCGGTCAGCCGATAGGCACCCGAGCCGACCATCGGCCGTTCGGCGGTCCATCCCTCGCCCAGCGCCCTGATGCGGTGCACGGGAAGCGCCGCCATCGCGGGCAGGGCCAGCAGTTCGGGAAGCGAGGGCATCGGGTTGCGCAGGACGATGACGACGGCATCGCGCCGGGCGGCGACGGAGTCGATATCGGTGAACAGTGATGCATTGGGCGATGCCGTTTCCGCATCACGCAGCCGGGCGAACACCGCAGCGAAGGTGGCGGGGGTTATCGGCGCGCCATCGGAGAAGCGCAGGCCGGGGCGCAGCGGAAAGCGCCATGTCCGCCCGTCCGGCGTGACGCTCCAGCCGCTGGCGAGGCCGGGTTCGGCCAGCCCGTCCGCGTTCATCCGGGTCAGCCCTTCGAACTGGTCCTGCGCGATCCGGGTAGTGGCAAGATCGGAGCCTTTCTGCGGATCGAGGCTCTTCACTTCGTCGTCAGCGAGGCGGATCAGCCGGTCCCTAGGCAAGACCTCCTGTCCGCCGCCATGACAGGCGGCGAGCAGGAGCAGGAGCGGAAGGACGACGTGGCGCATTGTTATGTGCGATGTGGCCCGATGCGGTCGCTGCGCTCAACCTTTTTCGTCGCCCCTTGCGGAGGACATCGCGGAGGTGAGACAAATGCACCCTGCCTTTGCAGGCGCGACGAGGAGAGAAAAGTTGGTGCGCATGATCAAGACCGCGGCGATAGTCCTCGTGCTTCTCGCTGCACCTCCCGCGTTCGCCAGCCCCGCAGACGATCGTTTCGATGCGATCAGCGCGAAGGAATGGGCGTGGCGCCAGC
>SCUQ01000591.1 GCA_004297635.1 Rhizorhabdus sp.
GGCGATCGCCGAAGCCCGGCGCCTTGACGGCGGCGACCTTCAGGCCGCCACGCAGCTTGTTGACGACGAGCGTGGCCAGGGCCTCACCCTCGATATCCTCGGCGATGATCAGCAGCGGACGGCCCGATTGCACCACGGCCTCGAGGATCGGCAGCATCGATGCGAGGTTCGACAGCTTCTTCTCATGGATCAGGATATAGGGATCGGCCAGCTCGACAATCATGCGCTCCGCATCGGTGATGAAATAGGGCGACAGATAGCCACGATCGAACTGCATGCCCTCGACGACGTCGAGTTCGAATTCGAGGCCCTGGGCCTCCTCGACGGTGATCACGCCTTCCTTGCCGACGCGCTCCATCGCTTCGGCGAGCTTGCGGCCGATCACTTCGTCGCCATTGGCGGAAACGATACCGACCTGGGCAATTTCCTCGTTGCTCGCGACGGGGCGGGAGCGCGCCTTGATATCCTCGGTCACGCGGATCACCGCGATGTCGATGCCGCGCTTGAGGCTCAGCGGATCGGCGCCGGCGGCGACCGATTTCAGACCTTCGCGCAGGATCGCCTGGGCAAGCACGGTCGCGGTGGTGGTGCCGTCGCCGGCATGATCATGCGTCCGCGATGCGACGGCGCGGATCATCTGGGCGCCCATATTCTCGAACTTGTCCCTGAGTTCGATTTCCTTGGCGACGGTGACGCCGTCCTTGGTGATGCGCGGCGCGCCATAGCCCTTGTCGATGAGCACGTTGCGGCCCTTGGGGCCGAGTGTGACCTTGACCGCGTCCGCGATCAGATCGACGCCGCGGCATATGCCTTCGCGGGCATCGCGCGAGAATTTGATATCCTTGGCTGACATGCCTTGATCCTTCCAGTGGGTTTAGCGGAGCAGGCGTGAATCAGCCGACGATGCCGATGATTTCGCTTTCCTTCATGATGATCAGCTCTTCGCCGTCGAGCTTCAGCTCGGTGCCGGTCCATTTGCCGAACAGGACGCGGTCGCCCGCCTTCACGTCCAGCGGCGTGATCTCCCCGCTTTCGGCGCGGATGCCGGGGCCGACGGCGACGATCTCGCCTTCCATCGGCTTTTCTTTCGCGGAGTCGGGAATGATGATGCCGCCGGCGGATGTGGCGGCGGCCTCGATGCGGCGAACCAGCACGCGATCATGAAGTGGCCGAAATGTCATGGACAGCTTTCCCCGTCGCTGGGCGACGACACTGCTGTCGCTTTCACAAATGGGAGCCAGCGCTGCCGATGTGCGATCCGAAGGCCACGCGAGTGACCACCAACAGCTGACAGGTGGGGCGGGCGCGTCAGGATTACAAGAGGATCACCCTACTTCCTCGGCGGTACCGGCCCATAGTCGGTCGGGTCGTTCGCCGCGACCGACAGCATCGCCGTCCAGGCCGCGACATTCTGACGCAGCTGGACCGGATCGACCTTGTCGAGGGTGTCGTCCGGTGTGTGGTGAAGGTCGAAATAGCGGGTGCCGTCCTGGCTGAGCGCCAGCACGGGGACGCCCAGCTTCTGGATCTCCGAGATGTCCGATCCGCTCGCATCTCCATTCTTGCCACCCTGGACGATACCGAGCGGGGCCAGAGCGGCGGCGATCGGCTTCATCGCGGGCAGTGCCGCGTCGCTGACCGAGGTCTGAAAGCGCCACACCTTGTCGGCGCCGAAATCGGATTCGGCGAGGAAGTGATGTTTCTCCTGTCCGTGCCTCTCTCGATAATCGGCGCCGCCGAAAAGGCCGATCTCCTCCGATCCGAACCAGACCACTCGGATGGTGCGCAGCGGCTGCGTGGCATCCATGATCCGCTTCGCCGCCGCGGTGGTGATCGCCACGCCGGTGGCATCGTCGATCGCGCCCGTGCCGAGGTCCCAGCTGTCGAGATGGCCGCCGACCACGACGATCGGCAGCGTGGGGTCGCGCCCCGGCACCTCGGCGATGACGTTGCCGGAGGGGCGTTTGCTTGCCATCTTTGCGGTTACCCTCAGCGCGATCGTCACCGGCTTGCCGCGCTTCAGCACGCGCTCCAGCTGGTCGGCATCCGGATTGGCGAGCGCCAGTGCGGGGATCGGGTTCGCGCCGTCCTTCCAGTCCTGACTGCCGGTATGCGGCGTGCGGTGCGCGTCGGTGCCGATTGAACGGATCAGTATCGCCACCGCGCCTTTCTTCGAAGCGATCGAGGGACCGATGCGGCGGATCTGGCCGACTGGGCCGTAATGCGATCCGTCCTGGGTCGCGGCCATGCGATGGGTAACGAAGACGATCTTGCCTCTTATCGCTGCCGGATCTGCCCCCTCGAGCGCGGCGAGGCTGTCGAAGCCGATCAGTTCGGCCTTCAGGCCCTTCGCCGGAGTCGCGGCGCTATTGCCCAGCGCGGTGAGGGTGAGCGATTGGGGGTAAGGGGCGGTAATCTCGGCGCTGGCTTCGCCGCGCTCCCAATAGGGGACATCGAACAGTTCGATCCGGACATTCGCGAAACCCAGCCCCTTGAGCCGGGTGACCGCCCAGTCGCGGGCGCGGGCCTCAGCCTCGCTACCGGCCTTGCGTGGGCCGATTTCGGTGGTCAGCGCTTCGGTGATATCCCAGGCGAGCGTGTCGGTGAGGGCGGCATCGCGCAGGCGGGCGGTCTCCTCCGGCCTGGCCTGTGCGAGAAGGGGAGAGGCGAGGGCGGCGGAGGCGCATAGCGCGAGCATCAGAATTTTCTTCATGGGGTTGGAGGCTAGTCATCCGCTCCCCATTTGCCAATTGCCCGCTCGTCGGTTAGTGGCGGCGGCACATTTTCCAGCCTGATCCAGCCCAGACGAGGTCCGCGACCGATGGCCGTGCAATATAGCTTTGTGATGAAGGGTCTGACGAAGACCTTCCCCGGCGCCAACAAGCCGCTGTTCAACAATATCCACCTGCAGTTCCTGCCAGGCACCAAGATCGCGATCATCGGCGTCAACGGCGCTGGCAAGTCGACCCTGATGAAGGTGATGGCCGGTTACG
>SCUQ01000592.1 GCA_004297635.1 Rhizorhabdus sp.
CGGTGATGATCCTGGGCGATACCTGCACGCGAGCCTGTGCCTTTTGCAACGTCAAGACCGGCATGCCGCGCGCGGTCGACCCGATGGAGCCCCAGCACACCGCCGATGCGGCGGCCGAACTGGGCCTCGAACATATCGTCATCACGTCGGTCGACCGGGACGACCTGCCCGATGGCGGGGCGAAGCAGTTCGTGAAGGTGATCGAGGCGCTGCGCCGGACGACCCCCAAGACCACCATCGAGATATTGACCCCGGATTTCCGCAACAAGGCCGATGCCGCGATCGAGATGATCGTCACGGCCCGTCCCGACGTCTATAATCATAATCTGGAGACGGTGCCGCGGCTCTATCCGACGATCCGTCCGGGCGCCCGCTATTACGCCTCGCTCCGCCTGCTGGAAACGGTCAAGCGGCTCGATCCGACCATCTTCACCAAGTCGGGCGTCATGGTCGGGCTGGGCGAGGAGCGGCTGGAGGTTCATCAGGTGATGGACGACATGCGCTCCGCGGACATCGATTTCCTGACGATGGGCCAATATCTGCAGCCGACGCCGAAACATGCCAAGGTCATGGAGTTCGTCGCGCCGAAGACGTTCGAGGCCTATGCCGCGATCGCCCGTGCCAAGGGCTTCAAACTGGTCGCCGCGAGCCCGTTGACCCGGTCGAGCTATCATGCCGGTGATGATTTCGTGAAGCTGCGTGATGCCCGTAACGCCGAATTGGCGCGCAAGGCCGCTGCCACCGTCGCCTGAGATGCCACGCCATCACGAAGTCCGGACGCTGCCCTACAGCCCGGAGCAGATGTACGAGCTGGTCGCGGATGTCGCATCCTACGACCAGTTCCTGCCCTGGGTGTCGGCGGTCCGCATCCGTTCCGACAGCGATACGGAAATGGTCGCCGACCTGATGGTGGGTTTCAAGGCGCTGCGCGAGAAGTTCACGTCGAAGGTGCGCAAGCAGCGGCCGCTGTCGATCCATGTCGACTATGTCGATGGGCCGCTCAAATATCTCCGCAACGACTGGACGTTCGCCAGCGACGGCAACGGCGGCAGCCATGTCGATTTTTCGATCGAGTTCGAGTTCAAATCCCGCATCTTCGAGATGATCGCCGGACAGGTGTTCGACAGGGCACTGAGGATGATGATCGGCGCGTTCGAGGAGCGCGCCGCGAAACTCTACGGGGCGTCCGCGAGTCCTGCGGCCGGGATGTCCGAACCGTCAGGCATGCGCCTGACCTGAAATCACTACAGCGTCGCGCCCGGCATCAGCAGCTCAAGCGCGCACAGCGCGGCCTGAAGCCGGACGCCGCCGCGTCCCAGGTCGCCGAACTGGCGCTTGTCGGCGGCGATATCCTCAGGATCGGCGCCCTTGTTCGCCCGGCCGAACACGACCGTACCGACCGGCTTCTTCTCGCTGCCGCCACCAGGGCCGGCGACGCCCGTGATCGACACCGCGATATCCGCGTCGCTTTTCTCCAAAGCGCCCCGCGCCATGGCCCAGGCGACCGCGATCGACACGGCGCCGAAGGTTTCGATCATCTCGACCGAGACCCCGAGGATCGCGACCTTGGCCTCGTTCGAATAGGTGACGAAGCTCGACCCGAGCACATCGGACGAGCCCGGTATCTCGGTCAGTGCCGCGGCGACGAGTCCGCCCGTGCAGCTTTCCGCGACCGCGATCTTGCGGCCGGCGGCGCGATTGGCGGCTATGACCCGGCGCGCGGCTTCGACCAGCTCGACGGGAAGGAGGGTGTCTTGTTGCTGGCTCACGCTGGGTTCCTGCTTACTGGTGACGGGGCACGCGGACGGTGGCCATCGCCTGCGCGGCAATGCCTTCGCCTCGCCCGGTGAAGCCGAGCCGCTCGGTGGTAGTGGCCTTGACGCTCACTTGGCCAATGCGGATCCCCAGCAATGCGGCGATCCGTTCGCGGATCGCGTCGCGATGCGGGCCGACCTTGGGCGCTTCGCAGATGATCGTCAGATCGACATGGTCGATGATGCCCCCGTCCCGCGCCACCAGATCGCGGGCATGGGCCAGGAAAATCTCGGAATCGGCGCCTTTCCAGCGTTGGTCGCTGGGCGGGAAATGGCTGCCGATATCACCGGCCGAAATGCTGCCGAGCAGGGCATCGGTGAGCGCATGCAGTGCGACATCGGCATCGCTGTGCCCCGCCAGCGCCCGGTCATGCGCGATCCTGACGCCCCCGAGTTGCACGGCGTCGCCCGCGGTGAAGCCATGGACGTCGAAGCCCTGGGCGGTGCGGCTGACCATCATGCGCTTTTCGGCCTGGTCGAAATCGGCAGCGAAGGTCAGTTTGTCGAGCGCTGGGTCGCCTTCGACGATGGCAACCGAAAGGCCCGCCGCGCGGGCGACCTGGGCATCGTCGGTCGCCTCGCGTCCCGGGTTCCAGGCGGCGTGCGCGGCGAGGATCGCATCGCGGCGGAAGGCCTGCGGCGTCTGGACCCGATAGAGGCCGTCGCGCGCTACCGTGTCGCCGAGCAGGCCGTCGCCCTTCGCCAGCGTATCGGCGACGGCGAGCGCAGGAACCGCGCCGTCGCTGACGTCGAGCGCCGCGATCAGCCGGTCGACGACGGCGGCCGGCAGGAACGGCCGCGCGGCGTCGTGAATCAGAACGATGTCGGCATCGACCGCCTGAATCCCAGCGATCACCGAATCCCGGCGCGTCGCCCCGCCGGTCACGGGCGGGGGCAGGGCACGGTCGCCCACGGCGTCGGCGTAGAGATCATCATGGCCCGCGCTGATCACCACCTGCAGCCGATCGATCGCCGGATGATCCGCCAGCGCATCGACGGCGTAGGCGAGCACCGTCCTGCCGCCGATCCGCCGGTATTGCTTGGGCATATCGCCGCCGCTCCGCACGCCCTGTCCGGCGGCGACGATCAGCGCGGCGATCTTGGGCTTCCCCGTCATCGGCGGGCGCTTTAGGCCTCAGGGGCGCGACAGTAAAGCGCTGCCCCGCTTCGGGGCTCGACGGTGCGACGAAGCTCTCCTTGCTCCTGTGCCGCAATGCAGCTAGAGCGGTGCCGCTTTTTTAGGCAATAATGGTATCATGACCCCGGCTTTGCGTCCCATCCATATCGGCCCCGTGCGGATCGACAGTCCCGTGATTCTCGCGCCGATGACCGGCGTGAGCGATCTGCCGTTCCGCAAGGCGGTGCGCGGCTATGGATCGGGTCTGAACGTGACCGAGATGATCGCCAGCCAGGCGGCGATCCGCGAGACCCGCCAGTCGGTTCAGAAGGCGTTGTGGGATCCGGCGGAGGAGCCCGTCTCGATGCAGCTGGTCGGCTGCACGCCGAAGGAAATGGGCGAGGCTGCGAAGCTCAGCCAGGATCGCGGCGCCGCGATCATCGACATCAACATGGGCTGTCCGGTCCGCAAGGTCGTCAATGGCGATGCGGGTTCGGCGCTGATGCGCACGCCCGATCTTGCCGTCGCGATCGTGCGGGAGACCGTGAAGGCGGTCGAGGTTCCGGTCACGCTGAAGATGCGGATGGGCTGGGATCATGACAGCCTCAACGCGCCTGAACTGGCGCGGATCGCCGAAGATGTCGGCGTGAAGATGATCACGGTCCACGGCCGCACGCGCTGCCAGATGTACAAGGGATCGGCCGACTGGGCGTTCGTTCGCCGGGTGAAGGACGCCGTCACGATTCCCGTCATCGTCAATGGTGACATCTGCTCGATAGATGATGCGGAGAGCGCGCTGGAGCAGTCTGGCGCGGACGGCCTGATGATCGGCCGCGGTGCTTATGGACGACCATGGCTGCTGAGCCAGGTGATGCACTATTTCGCGACCGGAGAGCGCCGGCCCGATCCATCTTATGAAGAACAATATCATCTGATCATAGCGCATTACCACCAAATGCTCGAACTCTACGGCAGGGAGGTCGGCGTCAACATGGCGCGCAAGCATATTGGCTGGTACACCAAGGGACTGCCCGGCTCGGCCGAATTCCGCAACAAGGTGAATCAGGAGCCCGACGCCGCCACGGTGCTCGCGATGCTCCGCGAATTCTACGCTCCATGGCTCTCCCGGGCGGCAGCCTGATCCGCTTCGCCCGGCGTGGCGCCGTGCCCGACAGGGGCGCCGAAGCTCCGTCCGCGGCGGAGATCATGGCGGCCATGGCGACCGCAGTGCTCGTCATCGATCCCGACGGTCAGGTGGTCGAGATCAACGCTGCCTGCGAATCCCTGTTCAACCTCAGCCGCACCCAGATCGTCGGGCGGGCCGTATTCGATGCGATCGGTCATCCGCTCACCACGATGCCGAGCGACGCGCCCTTCGCGGCCTATGGCATCGACATCGTCCTGCCGGGCAGCCGCCGGATGCGGGTCGACCTGATGGTCGCGCCTTTGCCCGATCGGCTGGGCTGGCGCGCCGTATCGATCCATGGCCATGCCCGTAGTGCGATCGGCGCCCGGTCGGTCGATCGTGAGGGCGGCACCCGCACCGCCGTCGCCGCCGCGGCGATGCTGGCGCATGAGGTGAAGAACCCGCTCTCGGCGGTGCGCGGTGCTGCGCAGCTGCTGGAGACGACCTGCGACGAGGAATCGCGCGACCTCACCCGGCTGATCCGCGAGGAGGTCGACCGCGTCGCCGCGCTGATCGACCGCATGCAGGGCTTCACCGACACGCGTCCGATGGAAATGAGCCCGCAGAATATCCATGCCATATTGGGCCATGCCCGGGAGGTCGCACTCAAGGGCTTCGCGCATGGGCGGGTGATCCGCGAAATATATGATCCGTCGCTGCCGGCCGTGCTCGGCCACCGCGATTCGCTGATACAAATCCTCATCAACCTGCTCAAAAACGCCGCCGAGGCGATGGGCGACGCCCCAGGCGCGATCACGCTGACGACGGCCTATCGCCATGGCGTTTCGATGCGCCGCGCCGATGGCGATGCGCGTCAGCCTTTGCCCATCGAGCTGTGCGTGATCGACGAAGGCCCGGGGGCCTCGCCCGACATCGAGGGGCATTTGTTCGATCCCTTCGTCACCACCAAGCGGACGGGCAGCGGGCTGGGTCTGGCGCTGGTCGAGAAGCTGGTGTCCGACCAGGGCGGGATCATCGAATATGCGCGGGAAGGCTCGCCGGCGAAGACGGTGTTTCGCCTGCTGCTTCCACGCGCGAGAGTGACGGCATGACCGGCGGGGCTGGCAGGGTCCTCGTCGTCGATGATGACGGCGCGATCCGGACGGTGGTGCGCGAGGCGCTGCGCCGGGCCGGCCATATCGTCGAAACGGCGGCTTCCGTTGCCGAGCAGCGGCGCCTGTTCGCCAGCTTCGATCCGCAAGTGCTCGTCACAGATGTGATGCTGCCGGACGGCAACGGCCTGGATATCATCCCCGAGATGCTGGCGAAGAATCCCGGCCTGCCGGTGATCGTGCTGTCGGCGCAGAACACCTTCACGACAGCGCTGCG
>SCUQ01000593.1 GCA_004297635.1 Rhizorhabdus sp.
CCCGAGCCTTGAGCCGGACGCCCTGCTGCGCCTGCTCGACACGCTCGATCCGGCGCGCGAGCCGGGGCGGATCACGCTGATCACCCGCTATGGGCACGATAAGATCGAAAAGCATCTGCCGGCGCTCGTTCGCGCGGTGAAGCGCGAGGGGCGGTCCGTCGTCTGGTCGTGCGACCCGATGCACGGCAATGTCGTCAAGACGGCCAGCGGCTACAAGACCCGTCCGTTCGACCGTATCCTCGCAGAGGTGCGCGGCTTCTTCGCGGTCCACCGGGCCGAAGGCACTCATGGCGGCGGCATCCACGCCGAGATGACCGGCCAGAACGTCACCGAGTGCACCGGCGGCGCGATGGCGGTGACCGACGAAAATCTGGCGGATCGCTACCATACCCATTGCGATCCCCGGCTGAATGCGGGGCAGAGCATCGAGCTGGCCTTCCTGCTTGCCGAAATGCTCAACCAGGAGATGAAGGAGCGTGATCGGGCCGCCGCCTGATCACGCCTCCCACCGCGCATCGCGGAGCCAGACTCACCCGGCGAAAGCAGTGTTTTGTCGTTCGCGCCGGGGACGCCCGTGATTTCCCACAATGGTGTTTTTGGCCAAGTCCCGCTAGAGGTCGGATCGATGAACGCCGACAGCATCAGCCGCCTGACCGAAAGCCAGCGCGCCTATCTGCGCCTGGTGTTCCAGCACCAGTCATCGAAGCAGATCGCCCAGCGTTTCGGCATCTCTGCCCACACTGTCGATAAGCGGATCAAGGAGGCCATGCGCATCCTCGACGTGGCGTCCAGAGTGGAGGCGGCTCAGCTGCTCGCGGCTTCCGAGACCGGTCATTCATTGGGGACCCAATCACCGGACCTAGCAATCCGGCCCGTTTCAGGCGCTTCTGGTGCCGGGGAAAAGCGGGAAGGTGACGCAGGTGCCACATCGTCGGGGGTCATGGTGGGGGAGGAGCAGCTCGCCTTCCGCACACGGGCATTGGACCACCCGTTCCCACTGCCGTTTCCGACGCTGGTCCGCCCCGAAAACAATCTCTCCATCATCCAGCGCCTAGGATGGACGATCGGTCTGATAATCGGGCTGGCGCTCGCGACAGGCATTCTGCTGTCCGGGCTGACGGCCTTGGGCACGCTTCTGATCGCGCTGCGCGGCTAACCTCCCCCCCTGTCGCCCGCCCGCCGGGCCTGTGGGCGCGGCTGCTAGCCGCCATCGCCGACAGCCGGGGAAAGCGTTGCGCACGACGGCGCTTCGACAGCGTGAGCACGCCCCTCCATCTCCACGAATCCCATTTACCCCGCTATCCCGCACGGGAAAGCGAGGACGGCCGGCAGGCGCTCCGTCAGGCGGTACGAACCGACAGCGAGCGGCATCTCGCCGCCTTGCTGGCGCCATTGTGCGGGCCTGATTCGGACGGACTTTCCATCGCCCTTCTCGCCCGGTTCGGCTCGCTCCCCGCGCTGCTCCGCGCCAATCGCCGGACGCTCGAACAGCGGCTCCCGCCGGGCCGGCCCGATCTCGTCGATCTCCTGCTCGCGGTTCGGCCGCTCGTCGGGGACATGCTTCAGGCGGAAATGCTGGATGGCCCCGTCGTACCCGACAACCGGGCCGCGGTACGCTATCTCCATGCGGCGATGGCCCATGAGCCCGCGGAGCAGGTCCGCATCCTCTATCTCGACGCCAAGAACCGCATCGTGCGCGACGAGGTCGTCGCGCGCGGCAGCGTCACGAAGACCGACATCTTCCCGCGCGAGATCATTCGCCGCGCCCTTGATCTGGGCGCGACCGGGCTGATCATGGCGCACAACCATCCTTCGGGCGATCCGGAGCCAAGCCATCACGACCTGACCGCCACACGCGCCGTGGCAGATGCGGCGCGACTCTTCGATCTGGTCCTGCATGATCATATCGTGCTCGGCCGCGGCGGGTATCGCAGCCTGCGCGAGGACGGCTATCTGTAGGAAACGTCAGCTGTGAGAAAAGGTGGCCGCCGAAGGAGCGACGATCAGGCGAGCATGAAGCCGTTCAACGGCTTCGCGAAACGGTGAGGCAGCTGCAGCGGCGCCACGCTCCCTCCGTTCGGCAAGCTTTCCTGCAGCCGCTTTTCGACCTGCTGGAGCAGGCGATCGAGCTGGCCCGCTTGGAGATCATCGTCACGCCGGACGGCAGCCGCGAGCA
>SCUQ01000594.1 GCA_004297635.1 Rhizorhabdus sp.
GCTCTTCCGATCTGTCGTGCCGTCGGTAGCCCGGACCATCGCCACGGCGCCGTCGGGCAGCCGGCCGGCGATGCCGACGAGCCTGGGCGCGTCTTCCACCTCCGGACCACGGGCCGGATCGAGCGGGGGGAGGAACACGCGCCGCTCGATCAGGGAGGCTTCGGCCGCCACCGGGGAAGGACGCACCGTACCGCCGCCGGCCAGTGGCGGCGATGCGGCCGGGGCGGTCCGCCACAGCAGCGACAGGGGCAGCACCAGCGCGATGATCGCGGCGCCGGCCAGCAGCGGCGCAGGCCGCCTCATGGCGCCACCCGATAAGCATGCGCCCGCGCTTCGAGCCTTATGGCGGTTTCGGCCGGGCCGGTTCGGGTCAGCCGCCAGGGCCGGAAGCGTATCGTCGGGTTGCCCGCTTCGAGCCGGTGCGCGAAGTGCAGGATATCGGCTTCGGGGCCGGAAACGCTGATCGTGGCGACCAGTTCGGCGGGTTTGCGCCCGTCGGCCGGCAGTGGCGCGGCGCTTTCGAGCAACAGGTGTCGCTCGGCGGCGGCCGCGCGGATCGCTGCCAGCATGGCCGTTTGGGCGGCCGCGCGGTCGGCCGAATAGGCTTGTCCGGGGGGCAGCAGCGGAGCGACCGGCGCGGCACCCGCCCGCGCCATCGCCTTGGTCAGCGCCAGCCCGGTCCGCGCCTGCTGCAGCGCCCGGAGCCCCGTCCAGGCGAGCGCTGTGGCCGCGACGAACAGCAGCGCGAGGCCGGCCAGGACGAGTGGCGTGGGCCGGATATCGGACGGGCGCGTCATGCGATCCGCCCTTTCAGGCTGACCCGCATCGTCCCGCTGCCCGTCTGTGTCTGGGCGATCTCGCGCAGCGCGCCGAGCAGGGGATCGGCGGCAAGCGCCGTGCGCAGCCGATCGGGATCGGGCGTCTCGATCTCGACGCTCAGCGCGCCATCGTCGGACAGCGCGATCCCGGCGAGCCCGGCGTCCTCGGGCAAGGCGCTCCGCAGCCGCGCGGCGAGGCTGCTGAGCGAAGGGGCCGCCATGACCGACACGGCGCTGCGACGCGCTTCTTCGGCGAGGATCGCCTCCGTCGCGCGGCCGATCGCGGGGGCGGCATCCGCGGCAAGCCGCACGGCGCGCCATCGCTCGATTCCGGTCAGGGTCCAGGCCCCGATCGCGGTGGTGAAGGGGATGGTCGCGAGAATCAGCAGGGCCGGCCACCAGATGTCGCGGGGCGGCACCCGCAGCGTGGGGCGCCAGCGCGGCAGGCGCCAGCCGCCGGCGGCGATCCGTTCGCCCAGCGAATCGAGCAGGCTGGGGCCGATGGCCTCGATGCTGACGGGCTCGCGTCCCATCGCCGCAAGTTGCGCGCGCGCCGCCGCCTCGCTCTCGGCCCGGACGACGCGGATCTCGGATGCCCCG
Source organism: Rhizorhabdus sp. (assembly GCA_004297635.1). Lineage (GTDB taxonomy): Bacteria > Pseudomonadota > Alphaproteobacteria > Sphingomonadales > Sphingomonadaceae > Rhizorhabdus. The sequence goes on from SCUQ01000594.1 coordinate 1,419, forward strand.
CTCCGGCGGAGCATCACGCAGCGATATCGGTTCGTCGGCGCGGCGGACATGACCGGGGCCGGTCCGCTCAGCCTTCCACGCCGTCGAGCGCGGCGGCGAGTTCGTCGAGCCAGACCTTCGCATTGCCGTCCGAAGGCGCGCGCCAGTCACCGCGCGGGCTGAGTGCGCCGGCACCTGACACCTTGGGCGCGTTGGGGACCGCCGATCGCTTGTACTGGCTGATCGTGAAGAAGCGGAACAGGAAGCTTTCGAGCCAGCGGCGGATCGTCGCCAGATCATAGCTGTTGCGCAGCTCCGCCGGGAAGCCGGCCGGCCACAGGCCGCCCTCCGTATCCTTCCAGGCGTGCCAGGCGAGGAAGGCGACCTTCGATGGCTTCAGCCCCAGCCGCGCGACATGGTGGAGGAAAAAATCGTTGAGCTCATAGGGGCCGATCTTCGATTCGGTGCTCTGGATCGCCCCCGTCGCATCGGCCGGGACCAGCTCGGGCGAAATTTCCGTGCCGAGGATCGCGGTCAGGACGCGGTCGGTTTCGGCGTCGAACTGGTCGGTCGTCACGCACCAGCGGATCAGATACTGGATCAGCGTCTTGGGCACGCCGGCATTGACGCCATAATGGCTCATATGGTCGCCGACGCCATAGGTGCACCAGCCCAGCGCCAGTTCGCTCAGGTCGCCGGTGCCTACGACGAAGCCGCCATGATGATTGGCGAGGCGGAACAGATAATCGGTGCGCAGGCCCGCCTGCACATTTTCGAAGGTGACGTCGTAGACCGGCTCGCCCCCGGCGAAGGGGTGGCCCATATCGGTCAGCATCTGCCGCGCGGCGGGACGGATGTCGATTTCCTCGGCGGTGACGCCCAGCGCTCTCATCAGCGCCCAGGCATTGGCCTTCGTCTCCTCGCCGGTCGCGAAGCCGGGCAGGGTGTAGCCGCGGATCGTGCTGCGCGGCAGGCCGAGCCGGTCGCACGCCTTGGCCGCGACGATCAGCGCATGGGTCGAATCGAGCCCGCCCGAAATGCCGATCACCATCGCCTTGCCGCCGGTCGACTGGAAGCGTTTCACCAGCCCTTCGACCTGGATGTTGAAGCCTTCATAGCAATCGGCGTCGAGTTCGCGCGGGTCGGCCGGCACGAAGGGGAAGCGCGCGACCGGACGTCGCAGGCCGACATCGGCGCCATGCGGTTCGTGTTTGAAGCCGATCGTCCGGAAGCGCGTCTCGGGATGGCCATTGGCGGCGGCGCAGTCGTTGAACGTGCCCATCCGCATCCGTTCGAGGCGCAGGCGGCCGATATCGACATCGGCGGCGATCAGCTCCGGATCCATTCCGAAGCGGCCCGATTCGGCCAGCATCACCCCGGCCTCATGGATCATAGCCTGCCCGTCCCACGCGAGGTCGGTGGTGCTTTCGCCGGGGCCGCTCGCCGAATAGCAATAGGCGGCGATGGCGCGCATCGACTGCGATTGTGCCAGTAGCGCGCGCTCGCGCGCCTTGCCGATGATGATGTTCGACGCGGACAGGTTGCAGAGGATCAGCGCCCCGGCCATCGCGCCGGCGGTCGAGGGTGGCAGCGGCGCCCAGTAATCCTCGCATATCTCGACATGGAAGATGAAGCCGGCCAGGTCGGCGGCGGCGAAGATCAGGTCGGGGCCGAAGGGCACCGGCTGGCCGCAGAGCGTCATGTCGAGGCCGGTGAGTCCATGGCCGGGCGCGAACCAGCGCTTTTCATAATATTCGCGGTAATTGGGCAGGTAGCTTTTCGGCACCACGCCGAGGATATGTCCGCGCGAGACGACCACCGCCGTGTTGTACAGCCGGCCGTTGCGGCGGAGCGCGGCGCCGACCAGCAGCACGGGCCTGAGCCGCTGGCTGGCGGCGACGATAGCGCCCAGTTCGCTCTCGACCCGGTCGAGCTGCGCATCCTGCAGGTGGAGATCGTCGATCGCATAGGACGACAGCGCCAGTTCGGGCAGCACCAGCAGGTCGACGCCTTCTGCGTCGGCCTGTTTCGCGAGAGCGACGACGCCGGCCGCATTGGCCGCGACATCCCCCACCGTCGCCAGCGGCGTGCCGGCGCCGACACGCACGAAGCCGTGGGCATGGATCGAACGGAAACGGGCGGTAGCGGACATTCAGGGCTCTCGCACAACGGCTGTCGTTCCGCCCATAGAGGAAGGAAGCCGCGAGCGCCAACAGCACAGGCCGAACGTCATCGCAGTTCGCGCCGGCGAGGCCGCCTTGCGGGACTTAGTCCGCCGCGGTGATGCGGTTTCGCCCGTCCTGCTTCGCCTTGTAGAGCGCGGCGTCGGCGCGCTTGAGGATCGAGCCCGGCGAATCCTGGATATTGATCGTCGCGAGCCCGCCAGAGAAGCTGAGCCTGCCGAGCGACTGGCCGGTGTTGGTGACTTTCAGTTCGCGCGCCGCGATCGCCGCGCGGATCTTGTCGAGTACCGGCATCGCATTGGCGACCGAGCCGCGCTCGAACACCATCACGAACTCCTCCCCGCCATAGCGTGCGACGAACACATCGCCGTTCGACGCGGCGCGGCCCAGCGAGGAGCCGACGAACTTGATCACCTCGTCGCCAATCTGGTGGCCGTGGGTGTCGTTGAACTGCTTGAAATGATCGATATCGCAGATCGCCAGCGCCAGCGGCGAATTGGCGCGGCGGGCATTTTCGAAGGCCGCACGCAGATGCTGGTCGAGCGCGCGGCGATTCGGCAGGCCGGTCAGCGGATCGCTGTTCGCCTTGTGATGGGCGGCGGCGAGATCCTTGCGCATCGCCGTCATCTGCATCTCGGTGCGACGCAGATCATCCTCGGCGGCCTGTGCCTTTTCGATCATCGACTTGGTGAGATCGACCAGCGTCTTGACGCTGAGGGCGGGGGTGGCGGCTGTCTCCAGCCCCTCGGCCTCCTGCGCCAGCGCCACGCCATAGTCACGGGCATCGTCGCCGGATTTGGCAAGGATGGTGGTCATCTGTTCGAGATAGCTTTGCGCATCGATGGCGATTCGCGAGAGTTCGTCGGTCGACAGGCCCGGATCGAGCTTCGCCGATATCGCCATGGTGACGGCTTCGCTCAGGCTGCCATCCTTGGCGATCGCCTTGTCGATCATCGCATTGAGCTCTCCGTCGCGTCCGGACAGATAGCGATGGCACAGCTCGAAATTGGCCGGGGATGGCTCCAGCCCGTGATCGAACAGCAATTTGCCGATCATGTCGTAGAGCCTGCGCCACTCGGCGCGTTCTGCTGACTTTTCGGCTATACGTTCTTCGCGCACGGATACACCCCTGATCTCGAAGACGGGGATAGCGCGAGATTCGATACATCCGGTTAATGCCGACCCGTATTTTTACGGGTCAGGGACGCCAGCGTCCGGTCTCCATCCAGGCCAGCAGCGGCTTCAGCGGCAGGATCCAGACGATCCCGGCGACGACATAGACGATCGCCTGCGCCAGGATATGGAGCTGCCCGATCCAGGGCGATGCCGTAGCGACAATCACCGACCAGACCAGAATCAGCAACAAGATCAGGAAGATGCCCGCAGGCTTGCGCCAGCTTGGTTTGCTCGTCACGGCTTCATCCTCCGATCGTCCCCGCCTCGGTAACAACCGCATCCAGCGGCACGTCCCATGGATCGCAGGCTATGCGGGCAAGCTGCTGGACAGACCAGCCCCAGCCGATTTTTTTAACATGGGGCAAGTCCGCGAAGGCGCGATCGTAGAAGCCCGCGCCCTGGCCGAGTCGCTGCAGGCTCGAATCGAAACCGAGCAACGGCGTGACGACGATATCGGGACGAGTCGTCGGCGAATCGGCGACGGGCTGGAGCAGGCCGCGCCAGCCCGCATCGAGCCGGTCGCCGGGTGCCCAGTGCAGGAAGCGCATCGCTCCGGCGCGGTCATGCACATGCGGAAGCGCCAGCCGGATCCCGGCTGCAGCCGCAGCGGCCATCGCGGGTGCGCAACCGAATTCGTCGCCGATCGCATGGTAGAAGGCCACGACGCGCGCGCCGGCGATGAGCGGCATGAGCTTCGCGGCGGCCTGCGTCTCCAGCCGCGCAC
>SCUQ01000009.1 GCA_004297635.1 Rhizorhabdus sp.
CGGCCTTCGCCGCCTTTTCCGTCAATAGCGCCGGGTCGCTGCCCTCTGCGCCGCGGGCCAGCGCCCACAGAAAGGTCGATCGCGTCCCCGAACGGCAGAAGGCCAGCACCGGTCCGCCGGCCTGGCTGAGGGCGCCGCGCATCGCCTCGACCTGATCGGCCGAAAAGCCGCCATGGGTGATCGGGATCGCGACATAGGCGAGCCCCGCCGCGCGCGCGGCTTCGCGGATCGTATCGCCGCTCGGCTGACCCGGCTCTTCCTGCTCGGGGCGGTTGTTGATGATCATCGTGAAGCCCTGGTCGGCGGCGGCCTGGACCTGCTCGACACTGATCTGCGGGGCGACCGATATGGTCTCGTCGATCTTGCGGAACATGGGCGTCTCCCTCAACCCTGATGACTATTGATCGCGGCGAGGAAGGCCTCGCCATAGGTTTCCAGCTTCTTCGCCCCTACCCCCGAAATCTGCGCAAGGCCACCCAGAGTCTCGGGCCGCAGCGAGGCCATCTCCCGCAGAGTGACATCCGGAAAGACGACATAGGGCGGTACGCCCTGCGCCTTGGCAAGGTCCCGGCGCAGCGTGCGCAGCACCTCGAACAGGGGGTCGTGCGGATAATCGGGGGCGCCCGCCTTGCCACCCTTGCGCCGCCGCTGGCGCTCCGGCGGAAGCACGAGTTGCAGCGGCTCGTCGCCCTTCAGGATCGCCTTGGCGGCTGGCCCGAAGGAAAGGCCGCCATAATCATCGGCGCGCAGCGCATCGCGCGCGAGCAGGGCGCGGGCGACCGGCTTGATCAGCTTCTGCTCGCCCTCGTCGGCGATGCCGAATACCGACAGGCGGTTGTGGCCGAGCATCAGGATCTTCTCGGTCTCGCGGCCCGCCAGCACGTCGGACAAGTGGGTGACGCCGAAGCGCATCTCGGTCCGGAAGGCGGCCGATAGCAGCTTCTGCGCGACGACGCTGGCATCGATCCCGGTCGGCGGGCTGAGGCAATTGTCGCAATTGCCGCAGGCCGGGGGCGGCTCTTCCCCGAAATGGCGGAGCAGGATCGCGCGGCGGCAGCCGGGAGCTTCGACCAGCATCGCCATCGCGTTGAGCCGCTGACGTTCGCCGGCGCGGCGCCCTTCCTCGACATCGGTTTCGATCCGGCGCCGGGCACGGGCAAAATCCTCCGCACCCCAGAAGAGCTGTGTCACCGCCGGATCGCCGTCACGGCCCGCGCGGCCGGTTTCCTGATAATAGGCCTCGATCGACTTGGGCAGACCGGCATGGGCGACGAAGCGGACATCGGGCTTGTCGATACCCATGCCGAAGGCGACCGTCGCCACCATCACCATGTCCTCGGAGGAGACGAATGCCTTCTGGTTGGCGGCGCGGATCTTCGGATCGAGCCCGGCATGATAGGCGCGGGTGGAGCGCCCGGAGCTGCCGAGCTGGGCGGCGAGCTTTTCGGTGGCGTCGCGGGTCGGCGCATAGATGATCCCTGGGCCGGGATTGTCGTCCAGCAGCTGGGCGAGCTGCCGGCCGACCCCGTCGCGCGGCGTGATCCCGTAGCGCAGATTGGCGCGGTCGAAGCCGGCGAGGATCAGCCCTTCGCGCTCAATGCCGAGCTGGGCCAGGATATCGTCGCGGGTATGGCTGTCGGCGGTGGCGGTCAGCGCGAGGCGGGGAACGTCGGGCCGGCTTTCGATAAGTCCGCGCAGCAGCCGGTAATCCGGGCGGAAATCATGCCCCCATTCGGAAACGCAATGTGCTTCGTCGATCGCGATCAGCGCCAGCGGCACCCGATCGATCAGCCGCCTGAAGCTGTCGGTGGAAACCCGTTCGGGTGCGACATAGATCAGGTCGAGCGCCCCGGCGCGCAGCCGATCGATCGTTTCGTCGCGATTGTCATCGGCCGAGGTCAGGGTGGAGGCGCGGATGCCGGCGGCCTCTGCCGATCGGACCTGATCGTGCATCAGTGCGATCAGCGGGGAGATGACGAGGCCGGTGCCGGGCCGGCACAGCGCGGGAATCTGGTAGGTGAGCGACTTGCCAGCCCCGGTCGGCATCACCGCCAGCGTGTTCCGGCCCGCCATCACCCGGTCGATCACATCCTGCTGCCGTCCCCGGAACTGCGAAAATCCGAAGGTTTCGTGAAGGGCTTCCAGGGGGGTGGGCATGGCGCCCTTCTAGACGATGGGGGCGGGCTGTCGACCCACGGTGTCGATCAGCCGGGCCGTTTCGGCCCACGCCGGTTCAGCCACCGCTGCGCGGGCAGTTCGAAGCCATGATACAGCGCCGCCGAGACCGCGACCACGATCGCCACGAACAGGCCAAGCAGCGGCAGAGGCACGTTCCTCAGGTCGCTGACGAAGGCGATCTTGAACAACATGAACAGGAAGGCATGCGCGAGATAGGTCGCATAGCTGATCTCGCCGAACCAGTGGATGACGCGGCCCTTCATCGGATTGCGCCCCTCCGCGGTCAGCGCGAGCAGCAGCAGCAGGTTGACGAAGACGAAGGGCAGCGCGAGCAGCTCGGAGGCACCGAGCCAATAGGCTTCCAGCCCGGCGAGCCCAAGCAGCGTCGCGATCGTCGCGGGCCGGCGCGGCGCATGGCGCCAGCGTAGCCAGAGCGCCGCGACGATCGTGCCCATCGCGAATTCGAACAGGCAACGCGGCAGGCCGAGATGGGGAATGTCATTGCCGAGCAGGTCCTTGCCCAGCGCGGTGAACAGCGCCCACAGCCCCAGCATCAGCAGGCCAAGCAGCGCTACCAGCACCGCCGATGGAACGGCTTCCCAATCTATGCTCGTCACCAGCAGCGGAAAGAGCAGATAGGCGCCCAGCTCGCAGCTGATCGACCAGGCGGGGACATTCCAGCCCAATTGCGACAACAGCCCCCAGTTCTGGAGCAGCAGCAGGTGCCATGGCAGCGTATCCCACCGATAGTCGGGCGGCAGGGCGCGTCCGGTCGCGACACAGGCGAGCGCGAAGCCGACGGCGCCGAGCAGGATGAGGAGGTGCAGCGGATAGATGCGCG
>SCUQ01000595.1 GCA_004297635.1 Rhizorhabdus sp.
CTGTTTCGCAACATGCACCGGCCGCTGTCGCGATCCTATCTGCTCGAGATCGTATGGGGCCGCAATCCCGACCTGCCGACCCGCACGCTGGACGCACATATCTCCCGTATACGCGCCAAGCTGGGCATAAGACCGGAACGCGGCTTTCGACTGGTGCCAGTCTATAGCTATGGCTACCGCCTCGAACCGCTAGAACCCGAAGAAGGCTGAAGGTAAGCACGGTGGGGAAACGACATCATCTGATTCTGTCGATGGCCGCTGGCCTTGCGGCGTTGACCGCAATGCCCGCCCTGGCACAGCAGTCCGCCGAGCCGCTGTTCCGCTACAGGGTTCAGCCCGGTGACACGTTGTCGGCCATGGCGCGCGATTATTTCGTCAATGGCGATTACCGCACCGTGCAGCAGCTCAACCGGGTGGCGGACCCACGCCGTCTCCCGATCGGTTCCTTTCTGATGATCCCAAGCCGCCTGCTCAGGATCGAGCCGGTGGATGCCAGGATCACCTCTTATCGCGGTGCCGTCACCGTTGACGGACGGCCGGTCGCGCTTGCGCAGCAGGTTCGCGAGGGCATGCGGGTCGAAACCGGCGCCAACGCCAATGTCACGGTCAGCCTGGATGACGGCAGCGCGATTTCCCTGCCATCCCAGAGCCGCATCCGTATCGCCCGGCTGCGCCGCATATTGCTGACCGGCAGCGTCGACCGCAATTTCGTGATGGAAGCCGGCCGAAGCCGTTCGTCGGTGACGCCGTTCAAGGATCCGGAGAGCAATTTCCGCGTCACCACACCGCTGTCGGTGTCCGCCGTACGCGGCACCGATTTCCGCGTCGCACTCGACGACAGCGGGGAAACGGCGCTGACCGAAGTGGTCGGCGGAACCGTCGGCGTCGCGAAGGACGAGGAGACGGATGAGACCGGCGTGGGCCGCGGCTTCGGCGTCGCCGCCACGCCGGCCGGCGTCCAGACGCCCGTGCCGCTGCTGCCGCCCCCGATGCTGAAGAGCATGGAGCGCACGCCGACGGGGGTGGCGATCAGCGGCGAACCCGTCGATGGCGCCGCGCAATATCGCATCCAGCTAGCAACCGATGTCGCCTTCCGCGATGTGTTCGAAGAAGTGGTCAGCGATAAACCGAACGCCGGGTTCGCGCTGGCCGATGGCGCCACCTTCTTCGTGCGCCTCACCGCGATCGCCCCGACCGGCATGGAGGGCCTGCCCGGAACCTACGCACCCGGCAACCGTGCGACTCCCTGATCGGGCAGCACGGTACGCCGGCGCGGCCTGACCGATCATGCCCCATAGCCGCAAACGGCCCTCGGCGGCCAATCGGCTCTATGCCGAATGGGTCGCGGTTGCGCTGATAGCCACCCTACTGGTCACGAGCCTTGTGCTGGGGCGGCTGACCGATCGGCTGGATCACATCATCTATGATCATGCGCTGATCGCCTCCGGCCGGCCGCCACCCGACGACATCGTCATCGTCGCGATCGACAATAGGAGCCTTCAGGCGATCGGCCGCTGGCCATGGCCGCGCTCGGTCCACGCGCGCGCGCTCGACCGGCTTGCCGAGGCCCGGCCCCGCGCGATCGGCTATGACGTGCTTTTCGTCGAACCAACCGCCGACGATGCCCTGCTGGCCGCATCGGTGCTGAAGAGCCCGACCTACCTGCCGATCGTGATCGATGTGCCCGGGCCCAACGGTGCCGCCTATTCGATCGCCCTGCCCTCCGGGCTGCTCAAGGAAGCCGCTGCCGGCATAGCCCAGGTCAGCCTCCATTTCGATGGCGACCGGGTCATCCGCAAGGCCTATCTGGAGGAGGGCGGCGGCGGGCGATCCTGGCTTCAGCTCGCCGCGCTGATGGCCGGGATCGAGCCGCTGGGGGCGCCGGGCCGACGCGGCGAAGGGCTGTGGCAGGAACGCCCGGTGATGATCCCCTATGGTGGCGGCGCCGGCCATATTCGCACCATATCCTTCATCGACCTGATCGAAGGCCGGGTGCCTGCCGAAATCCTCGCGGGGCGCTATGTGCTGATCGGTGCCACCGCCGACGGCATGGGCGATGGATATCCCACGCCGACATCGGGCGAGACCAGCCTGATGGCCGGGGTCGAAATCCAGGCGCAGTTGCTGGATGCGCTGCTGCGCGGCGATGCGATCGTCCCGGTGTCCGACCGTTGGGAACTGGCGCTGGCAACGGCGGCGCTGTGGATATTGCTGATCGGCTTCCTGCGGCTGAGCCCCCGCCGCACCGCCAATCTGGCGGTGGGCCTGA
>SCUQ01000596.1 GCA_004297635.1 Rhizorhabdus sp.
GCGGCGAAGCGGCGGCTGATCGAGAGGGCCGGCGGCCTGGTCGTCGGCGAGGATCATCCCGGCGCCCGGATCGGCTTCATTACCCTCGACGATGCGGCCGAGGCCGAGGCCGCCGCCGCCCGGCTGCGCGCGCGGGGCGTGATCATCAACGTCGCCGACCGCCCGGCGCTGTGCGACTTCACCCTGCCGGCGATCGTCGACCGCGATCCCGTGCTGATCGCGATCGGCACCGGCGGACGATCGGCGGGACTGGCCAAGGCGCTGCGCCAGCGGCTGGAGGCGTTGCTGCCCGCCGATCTCGGCCGGCTCGCCGAGGCTCTGTTCGCGGGGCGCGCCATTATCCGGGGCCGCTGGCCCGATGCCGACGGCCGCCGCCGCGCGATCGATGCCGGCCTCGCCGAGGGCGGCCCGCTCGATCCGCTCCGGGCCGATGCCGCAGGACGCTGCGCAGACTGGCTGGCGGACGATAGCGCCGAGGCCCCGGACCGGCTGGTCGCGATCCGGCTGCGATCGGGCGACCCTGACGATCTCAGCCTGGGCGAGGCACGGCTGCTCGGCCAGGCCGACCGCATCTTCCATCGCCCCGGCATACCCACCGCCATTCTCTCCCGCGCGCGCGCCGACGCCGCGCGCATTGCCTGCGCTGCGCCGCCGGCGGCACCGGGCGGGGGCCTCTCGATCGACCTGGGATTCGCATGACCAAGACAAGCTGGACGATCGGCGATCATGGCGGTGATCATGGCGGCGGCGATGGCGGCCATCGCGAGGGCGACCAGGGCAAGGCGGGCTTTTGCTGGATCCACCTCGACGGACGCGACGCGGAGGCGATGGCCTGGCTCGAAACCGGCGGTGGCCATGGCGGCGAAAGCCTGCCGCCGACGGCGCGATCCAACCTGACAACCGCCGAGACGCGGCCGCGCTGCCAGCCGCTCGACGATGGCGTCATCATCAACCTGCGCGGTCCCCGTGCCGGGGCGGATGACGAGGGCGACGAGCTCGTTTCGATCCGCATCTGGGCCGAACGCGGGCGTATCGTCTCCGTCACCTATCGGCGCCTGGCGGGGCTGGAGGAGCTGCGCGACCGCATGGCGGCGGGCGAGTTCCTCGATCCCGGCGACCTGATCGCCGCGCTCGCGGTGCAGATTTCGCATCAGCTCGATCCGGTCGTCGCCGATCTCGGCGACCAGGTCGACGAATGCGAACTGTCGTTATCGGAAGAGGGGTTCTACCTGCGCCGCGAGATCGCCAGGGCGCGGTCGAAGGCGATCGGCTATCGGCGGTTCATCGTACCGCAGCGCCAGGCGCTCGAATCGATGGCGCTGTTGCAGCAGGACTGGATCGAGGATGAGGACCGGGTCCATCTCCGGGAAGCGGCGGACCGCTTCGCGCGCATGGCCGAGGAGCTGGAGGCGGTGCGCGAGCGATCGGCGCTGCTGCACGAGCAGATCACCGATCTTCGCGCCGAGAAGATCGATCGCCGGTCCCTGGTGATCGCGATCGTCGCGCTGATCTTCCTGCCGCTCACCTTCGTCACAGGCCTGTTCGGGATGAATGTCGACGGCATACCCTATGCCCACCACCCGGCATCCTTCTGGGTGGTGACCGGGTTCAGCCTGTTCATCGGCGCCGGGGTCGCCGTCTGGTTCGCCGCAACGCGGTGGTTCCGGAGCTAGAGGCTAGGCAGCCCGTATCTTCGCTTCGGCTCGCCATGTGACGGCTGGAACGGATCGGGCATGGCGGACTATCGCGCGCCGAACAGCGCCGTTCCGACCCGGACATGGGTCGCCCCCAGCATCACCGCCGTCTCGAAATCGGACGACATGCCCATGCTGAGCCCGGCAAGCCCATGGCGGCCGGCCAGCTTCGCCAGCAATGCGAAATACGGCGCCGGCTCGACGTCCAACGGCGGAACCGCCATCAGCCCGACGACCGGCAGGCCGGCATCGCGCGCCTGCTTCAGGAGGGTCGGCAGATCGTCGATCGCGCAGCCGCCCTTCTGCGCCTCTTCACCGATATTGACCTGCACGAAACAGTCGGGGCGCCCGCCACCGGCATCGATCGCCCGGGCCAGCGCCTCGACAAGCGAAGGCCGGTCGATCGAATGGATCGCATCGAACAGGGC
>SCUQ01000597.1 GCA_004297635.1 Rhizorhabdus sp.
GGTGGCGGGCACGGTCGGCTGCAAGCCGTCGGACGTGTTCGTCGCCTCGACCGGCGTGATCGGCGTGCCGTTGCCGATCGACAAGGCCGAGGCCGGGATCGACGCCGTGCTGGCCGCACCGCCGGCGAGCTGGGAGGAGGCCGCCGCGACGATCATGACGACCGACACCTTCGCCAAGGCGGCACGCGCCTCGGCGATGATCGGCGGCACGCGGGTCGAACTGGTCGGGATCATCAAGGGATCGGGGATGATCGCGCCCGACATGGCGACGATGCTCGGCTTCATCTTCACCGACGCCGCGATCGCGCCCGGCCTGCTCCAGGCGATGCTCGACGAGGCGAACGGCAAGAGCTTTTCCTGCATCACCGTCGACGGCGATACATCGACTAGTGACACGGTACTCGCCTTCGCCACCGGCAGGGCCGGCAATACGCGGCTCGAATCGGCCGACGATGCCGGGGCGGACGCGCTGCGGGCGGCGCTGACCGAACTCTGCCTCGACCTTGCCCAGCAGGTCGTGCGCGACGGCGAGGGCGCATCGAAGTTCATCGCGATCAGCGTGGAGGGTGCCGAAAGCGACGCGAGCGCGCACCGCATCGCGATGTCGATCGCCAATTCGCCACTGGTGAAGACCGCGATTGCCGGCGAGGACGCCAATTGGGGCCGGATCGTCATGGCGGTCGGCAAGGCGGGCGAACCCGCCGAGCGCGACAGATTGTCGATCCGCTTCGGCGCGACCCAGGTGGCGAGCGGCGGCCTTGCCGTACAGGGCTATGACGAGGCGCCCGTCGCCGCGCATCTGAAAGGGCAGGAGATCGAGATCGGTGTCGATATCGGCATCGGCAACGGCCGCGCGACGGTTTGGACCTGCGACCTGACCCATGGCTATATATCGATCAACGCCGACTATCGGAGTTGATCCTTCCGCCAGCGCGACACTCGCCACCGGCAAGCGGCCACCGTAAGAGGGTTTCCCCAGCCTTCGCTGGGATGACGTATCGAAAGGATCGCCGGTGCTGATCATCTGGGGCCGCCTCAATTCGCACAATGTGAAGAAGGTCGCGTGGCTGGCCGAGGAAGCGGGCATCCTCTACGAACGGCGCGATGTCGGCGGTCCGTTCGGCTTTCCCGCCGACTATCTGGCGAAGAACCCCAACAAGCTGATCCCGACGATCGAGCATCACGGCTTCGTGCTGTGGGAATCCAACGCGATCCTGCGCTATATGGCGGCGCAGTTCGCGGGGGAGCTGTGGCCGACCGACCTGGAGCTGCGCGCCTCGGCCGACCGCTGGATGGATTGGCAGTTCAGCTATGCCCAGGCGCAGCGCGATGCATTTCTCAACCTCGTCCGACGCGCGCCCGAGGCGCGCGACGATGCGGCCATAACCGCTTCGGCCAGGGCCTGCGGCGACATGATGGCGATCCTGGACGATGCGCTGGGAGGGCATCGCTGGCTGTCGGGCGACGATTTCGGTATCGGCGACATTCCGATGGGGGTCTACGCCCATACCTGGTTCACGCTCGACATCGACCGGCCCGCCCGGCCGCATGTCGAGAACTGGTATGCGCGGCTTTGCGAACGGCCCGCCTATGCCGCCACGGTTATGATCCCGCTCAGCTGATGCATCCGCTCTACCGGCCAGTCCTCGATCTGATGCACCGCGTGGCGCGCGACATCATGATGCCGCGCTTCCGCAACCTCGCCGCGCATGAATATGGCGAGAAGACGCCGGGCGACTTCGTCACCATCGTCGACCGCGAGAGCGAGGCGCTGCTCGGCGAGGAGCTGGCACGCCTGCTGCCCGAGGCGCGGATCATCGGCGAGGAAGCCGCCGCCGCCGACCCGGCGATCGTCGATCGCGTCGGCGAGGGCGTGGCCTGGATCATCGATCCGCTCGACGGCACCAATAATTTCACTGAAGGCAAAAGCCCGTTCGCGATCATGATCGGCCTGTCGGTCGACGGCGCCCGCGAGGCGGGCTGGATCCTCAATCCGGTGAGCGGGCGGATCGTCCATGCGCTGCGGTGTAGCGGCTGCTACATCAATGGCGCGCAGGTGCGGGCGAAGCGATCGGACGGCGCGCTGCCGAAGGCGGCGATCGCGACCTATTTCATGCCCGCGGATCGCCAGGCCGATGTCCGGCGCCGCGCCGAGGGAAAGCTGGAGATCGTCGACATTCCGCGCTGCGCGGGCGAGCAATATCCGCGACTGATCCTGGGGCGGAACGACATCGCGCTGTTCGAGCGCACCCATATCTGGGACCATGCCGCCGGTGCGCTGATGCTGGAGGAGGCGGGCGGGAAGATCGCGCGCAACGATGGCGCCGACTATCGGCTCGACGTGCCCGGCACAGGCGCGATTGCGGCGAATTCGCCCGAGATGTGGGAATTGGCGAAAGCGGTCTTGTTCGACTGAACGGGCCCACGGCTGTCATCCTGAACGCGTTCAAGATCCAGTCTTCGACGCGCTCCGGTCCTCCCGTTGCCGGGTGGATGCTGAAACACGTTCAGCATGACGAAAAAGGACGGGCTTCAAGGCCCGTCCTTTCCATCGTCTTACAGCTCGCCTTCGAGCCAGCCCTTGAGGGCGCTCTTCGGCGCGGCGCCGACCTTGGTGGCGGCGGGCTGGCCGTTCTTGAACAGGATCATCGTCGGGATGCCGCGCACCCCATATTTGCCGGGCGCGTCGGGATTCTCGTCGATGTTGATCTTGGCGATCGTCACCTTCTCGCCAAGCTCGTCGGCGATCTCCTCCAGCGCGGGGCCGATCATCTTGCACGGGCCGCACCATTCCGCCCAGAAGTCGACCAGCACCGGCTTGTCGGCGCTGATGACGTCGTCGTGGAAGGACGAATCGGTGATCGCTTTGGTGGGCATCGGAAAAGGCTCCTTGGTTATGGGGCAGATGTAGGATGGCGGCGGCCGGGGCTCAACGGCCTTGGCCCTGCTTTTGCTCCTCACCGCTAAAGCCCGGCTTGTGCGCGTCCAGCAGGTCGGGCGGCAGCGCGATCAGCTGTGGCCCGGCGGTGTAGAGCAGCGCCGCCTCGATCGTACGGCCGGGAAAAACCACGCCAAGCGCAGCGGCATAGGCCGCCATCTGGCGGATATGGTGGATCGGCGCCGCGGCCAGATCGGCGGGCACCCGGCGGCCGGTCTTGAAATCGACCACGAGGATGCGATCGGGGGTGACGAGCAGCCGGTCGACCGTTCCGGCGATCACCTCTCCGCCGACGATCGCGGCGACCGGCGCCTCGGCGAGCGCATCCGCACCGAAGATCGCCGCGAAGCGCGGATCGGAAATCACCCGGCAGGCGTCTTCCGCCAGGGCCTGCGCCACGCTCTCGTCATCGACCCCCGCCGATCCCGTCAGCCAATGGGTCGCGGCGGCCATGCGACGGTCCGGCGCGACGGCCGGCAGCCGCTCGAACAGCGCGTGGAGCAGCGATCCGCGTCGTGCCGCCGCGCGCATCGCCGCCGAGGGTGGCGGATCGGACACATCGTCGAGCCCCAGTGACGAGGGCGCAAGCGGACGCGGCGGCCGCTCCTCGCGCGGCGCCGGGCTGCGCAGCCAGGCCGGCTCTGCCAGCAGCGGGGCGGGGCTTTTCGCGCGGGCGGCCTGCCGGGCGCGGCCATCGGCGGCGCTGCCATGATAGTGGATCGCACCACCCCAGAGCGCATCCTCCTCCCATGCGCCGCCCAGCCCGGTCATCGCCGTCTCGACCGCCTTGTACCAGCTGGCTTCGGGCGGTTCGCCCCGCGCCCGCACCCCCAGCGCGCCGCCGATGACGAGATGTTCGCGCGCACGGGTGAGCGCGACATAGAGCAGGCGCCAATGTTCCTGCCGGTCGCGCAGCGCGAGCTGGGCAGCGTCGGCGGCGATCTCGTCGACCATCTCCTGCTTGCGCGGGCGCGGGACGGGGACGGGGAGGCCTTCGGGATCGATCCGCCAGTCGAATCGGCTGCCCGGCGCCGCCTCCGGATTGCCGGTCGCATCGGCGAGGATGACCAGCGGCGCCTCCAGCCCCTTCGAGCCGTGCACCGTCATCACCCGCACCGCGCCGGCCGGCGCCGCGCTGTCGCGGGTGATCTCCACCTCGCCGCGATCGAACCAGTCGAGGAAGCGCTGGAGCGAGGCGGTCGCCGTCCCCTCGAACTGGAGCGCGGCGTTGAGCAGTTCCTCGATCGGGTCCAGCGCCTCCTGCCCCAGCCGCCGGAGCAGCTTGCGCCGCCCGTCGAGCGGGCCGGTGAGGAGATGTTCGAGGAAGCGATAGGGGGTGGTGAAGTCGGCGCGCGCCAGCATGTCGTCCAGCGCGACAATCGTCGCGGCGTCGCCGCGCAGGCGCACCGCGTCGATCAGCGCGCCGTCGCGGCCATGGCCGACCCGGTACAGCTCCTCCTGGCTCCAGCCGAACAGCGGCGAGACAAGCAGGCAGGCGAGGCTCAGATCATCCTCGCGCTGCCCGGCGAAGCGGATCGCCGCCAGCAGGTCGCGCACCGCCAGCGGCGCGGTCAGACGCAGCCGGTCGACCCCGGCCACCGGAACCCCCTCGGCATGGAGGCGCGCGACGATCAGCGCGGCCAGTTCGGCGCGGCGGCGCACCAGGATCATAATGTCCTGCGGCTGGACCGGCCGTCCCTCGCCCGACAGCCACAGCCGCTCGTCGATCCACTGCCGCACCTGCCGGGCGAGGCGGGTGGCGAAGGCGCGGGTGGCGTCGTCGATCCAGCCTTCCTCGCCCGCCTCCTCCTCCGGCCCGGCGATGCCGTCGAGGCTGAGCGGTTTCCACAGCGTCACCCGGCCGGGCAGATCGGCCTTCCACGGCACATGGCGATCGGTCGGCGCGAACAGGCCCAGCTCATCGGGGCCGAGATCGGTGACGAGCCGGTCGACCAGTTCGAGCACCGCCGGCGCCGAGCGGAAGCTGCGCGCGAGCGACAGCTGCCGGAACAGGCGCTGCTCGCTCGCGGGCAATTCGGCCGAGCCCTGTTCGGCGAGGTGGGAAAAGAGGATGCGGGCCGCCTCGAAGGCGACCGGGTCGGTG
>SCUQ01000598.1 GCA_004297635.1 Rhizorhabdus sp.
GTCCCCGAAATCTCATTTTCGTGGCGGATGACGAGGACATCGTCCTTCGTCATCACCAGATCGGGCTCGATATAGTCGGCGCCCTGCTCGATCGCGCGCTTATAGGCGGCGAGCGTATGCTCGGGCCGCTCGCCCGAGGCGCCACGATGGGCGATGATGACGGGCCTGGCTGAAAGCGGCGTCGCCATCAGCACGGTCGCGAGCAGGAGGAGCGCCCGCACCAGGCTCAGGCGTGCGCAATGCCTTTTGCGTCGAGCAGCTCAAGCAACTCGCCTGCCTCGTACATCTCCATCATGATGTCCGATCCGCCGACGAACTCTCCGCCGACATAGAGCTGCGGGATGGTCGGCCAGTCCGAAAACTCCTTGATACCCGCGCGGATGCCCGGGTCCTGCAGCACGTCGACGGTCGCATATTCGACGCCGAGATGGTCGAGGATGGCGATCGCCCGGCTGGAAAAGCCGCACTGCGGGAACAGCGGCGTGCCCTTCATGAACAGCAGGACATCGGCGGAGCTGACCGCCGTCGCGATACGGGCCTGTGCGTCGTCGCTCATTGCAATCTTCCTTATTCGGGCGTCGCGGTGGTGAGCTGGAGCGCGTGGAGCACCCCGCCCATCCGGCCGCCCAACGCTTCATAGACACGCTGATGCTGGCGCACGCGGGGCAGTCCGCGAAAGCTCTCGCTCACCACCCGCGCGGCATAATGATCGCCGTCGCCGGCGAGATCGGTGATCTCGACCAGCGCATCGGGCAGCGCCGCCTTGATCATCGCCTCGATCTCGTCCGCCGCCATCGGCATCTTTTACTTGCCTTCCATCAGCTGGCGGCGCGCCTCGACCGTCTTGGCCTCCAGCGCCGAGCGGATGCGCCCGTCGTCGATGTCGACGCCGGCCGTGGTCAGGTCGCCGAGCAGCTTGCGGATCACGTCCTCGTCGCCGGCTTCCTCGAAATCGGCCTGCACGACCGACTTGGCATAGCTGTCCGCCTCCGCGGCGGTCAGGTTCATCAGGCCCGCCGCCCACTGGCCGAGCAGCCGGTTGCGCCGCGCGGTGATGCGAAAGGCCATGTCCTGATCATGGGCGAATTTGCTCTCGAAAGCCTTTTCGCGATCGTCGAAAGTTGTCATTGCGTCCCCTGTCCGCGGATGGTTCGGAAATCAGATAGGCATGGCCGCGGGCCGGCGCAACCGCGCAGGCCGCATCGGCCGCAGTCTACAGCCACGGGCGCTCCGCGGCCATCTTCGCTTCGAAGCCGGAAATCAGCGCGCCCTGTGCCAGGGTCATGCCAACCTCGTCGAGCCCGTTGAGCAGGCAATGCTTGCGGAACGGGTCGATCTCGAAGGTGAAGCGATCCTGAAACGGCGTCGTCACCGTCTGGTGCTCCAGGTCGATGCTGATCGGGTCGGTCTTCGCCACCTCCAGCAGCCGGTCGACCGCCGCCTGCGGCAGCACCACGGTGAGGATGCCGTTCTTGAAGGCGTTGCCCGAGAAGATGTCGGAGAAGCTCGGCGCGATCACCGCGTCCAGCCCCAGATCGTTCAGCGCCCAGGCGGCATGTTCGCGGCTCGATCCACAGCCGAAATTATCGCCTGCGATCAGGATGTTGGCACCCTTATATTCGGGATCGTCGAAGATGTTGCCCGGCTGCGCGCGGATCGTTTCGAATGCGCCGCGGCCCAGTCCCTTGCGCGTGATCGTCTTCAGATAATGCGCCGGGATGATCACGTCGGTATCGATATTCTTGAGGCCCAGCGGGATCGCCCGCCCCTCGATCGCGCGGATCGGCTTCATCATTCGGCTCCTTGCGGAAAGGCGGGCAGCAGGGCCACGTCGCGCGGATCATGCTGGATGATCGCGACGGCCTTGAGCGACCCGGCAAGCTTGCGGAAACGGTCCATCGCGGCGAGCGAGTCGGCGCGATCGCTGTTGAACGGCGGCACCCCGCCGCTGTCCAGATTCTCATGGAAATGGGCGACGTCGCCCGACAGCAGCACCGCGCCGGTCTTCGGCAGGCGGACGAGCAGGCCATGATGTCCGGGGGTGTGGCCGGGCAGGCTGATCATCGTCACGCTGCCGTCGCCGAACAGGTCCTTGTCGCCCTCAACAGCCTCGACCTTGGCGCCCTCCCCCATCCACGGGGCAAGCGCCTTCGCCGCCGCCTCGTTCTTGCGAATGATCGCCAGGTCGCCCGCGCCGATCACCAGCTTGGCCTTAGGGAAATCGGCGGCCTGGCCGATATGGTCGAAATGATGGTGGCTGATGCCGATCAGGCCGATCTGCTCCGGCTTCACCCCCAGCTGGGCGAGCTGCTCGACGATCGTCTTGCGCAAGGTCGGGCTCATCGGCTTCGCCGGGTCGTTGGGCTGGTCCTTCGCCGTCGCCGGCAGACCCGTGTCCCAGAGCATATAGGCCTTGCCGTCGCGGATCAGATAGCAGCTGGACGCCAGGTCACGCGTCTGGCCGGTATAGCTCTGCGTGTCGGAAAAGGCGTTCAGCTGATTGACGTGGACGGTGCCGCAATCGAGCCGCCACAGCTGATCGACCGTGCCGGGCACGGGCGCGGCGCCCACCGCCGACGCCGCGAGCAGCCCTGCGATCGCCGCCGAGAACAGCCTCATCCGACCGGCTCCAGCGTGCGGACGTCGACGAGATGCCCCGTCACCGCCGCCGCCGCCGCCATCGCGGGCGAGACGAGGTGGGTGCGCGAGCCCGGCCCCTGCCGGCCGACGAAATTGCGGTTGGAGGTGGAGGCGCAGCGCTCGCCCGCCGGCACCTTGTCGGGGTTCATCGCCAGGCACATTGAGCAGCCCGGCTCGCGCCATTCGAAGCCGGCGTCGATGAAGATGCGGTCGAGCCCCTCGGCCTCGGCCTGCCGCTTGACCAGGCCCGATCCGGGCACGATCAGCGCCTGGCGGACGTTCGGCGCCACCTTGCGGCCCCTCGCCACATCGGCGGCGGCGCGCAGATCCTCGATCCGGCTGTTGGTGCAGCTGCCGATGAAGACATGCTCCACCGGCACATCCTCCATCCGGGTGCCCGGCGTCAGCCCCATATAGTCGAGCGACTTCTGCGCGGCGACCTGCTTGGACGGGTCGGCGAAGCTCGCCGGATCGGGCACCACGCCGGTGATCGGCACGACGTCCTCGGGGCTGGTGCCCCAGGTCAGGCACGGCGCGATATCGGCCGCGTCGATCAGCACCACCTTGTCATAGCGCGCGCCGGCATCGGTCGGCAGCGTCTTCCACCAGGCCAGCGCCTGCTCCCACGCCTCGCCGGTCGGCGCCATCGGCCGGCCCTGCACATAGGCGAAGGTCTTCTCGTCGGGCGCGATCAGGCCGGCGCGGGCGCCCGCCTCGATCGACATGTTGGAGACGGTCAGCCGCCCCTCGATCGACATCTCGCGGAAGACATTGCCGGTATATTCGATGACATAGCCGGTGCCGCCCGCCGCGCCGATCACGCCGATGACGTGCAGGATGACGTCCTTGGGGGTGACGCCCGGGCCGAGCGGCCCTTCGACCCGGATCTCCATCGTCTTCGACGGGGAGAGCAGCAGGGTCTGCGTCGCCATCACATGCTCGATCTCGGACGTGCCGATGCCGAAGGCCAGCGCGCCCAGCCCGCCATGGCAGGCGGTGTGGCTGTCGCCGCAGACGATCGTCGTACCGGGCAGCGAGAAGCCCTGTTCCGGCCCCACCACATGGACGATGCCCTGCTCCGCCGCGACCGCGTCGATATAGGGCACGCCGAAATCGGCGACGTTCTTCTCCAGCGTCGCGAGCTGCCCCGCCGACTCGACATCGGCGATCGGCAGGCGCTGGCCGGCGGCGTCGACCCGCGCGGTGGTCGGCAGATTATGGTCGGGCACCGCCAGCGTCAGGTCGGGTCGTCTGAGCGTGCGGCCCGCGAGGCGCAGCGCCTCGAACGCCTGCGGGCTCGTGACCTCGTGGACGAGGTGGCGGTCGATATAGATCAGGCAGGTGCCGTCGTCGCGGCGCTCGACGACATGCGCGTCCCAGATCTTCTCGTAGAGGGTGCGGGGTTTGGCGGTCATGGCCGCCGATCTAGCCATCGCGCCGCCAATGTCAAAGGAGAGTGGCGATGTGGCACCCAAGCTGGGCTTTGGCCGCCCTCCGACGCGGCCGGCAGCGCGCAGGAACATCGTTACGCAAACGTTAGCGTAGCAATTGCTACACGCCCGGTCCCACCATTATGGAGCAAATGACGCACGATCTTGGGGGACCGGTGAAGACGATCGAGTGGCCCGAAGCTCATGGCACATCGCCATCCATCCTCGTCGTGGAGGATGAGGATGATGTCCGCCAGTCCGCCCTCTTGGTCCTCAACCAGCTTGGCTACCGCGCCTTCGAGGCCCGCGACAGCGCGGAGGCGCTGCGCCTCCTCGACGAGCGGCAGGATATCGATCTGCTGCTCACCGATGTGCGCATGCCCGGCGACATGGACGGGGTCGAGCTGGCCTTCACCGTGCACAGCCGCTGGCCGCGCATCGAGATCATCGTCGTGTCGGGCGTCCTCGATCTGAAGGGCTCGCGCCTTCCCTGCGGCGCCAGCTTCCTGGCCAAGCCCTATGGATTCCCCGAACTCCGGACGATGATCGACCGGCAGCTCGCCCGCAGTCCTCGGCGCCAGGCGCGCTGATCGGCCGCCGGGCGCGGGCGCCCTATTTCTCCAGCTCCAGCCAGTCCTTGAACGGCAGGTTGTAGAGCATGTCGAACACCTCCAGCTGCATGCCGGTCGGCTCGACCGCCTGGGAGTTCCACAGCATCCCCACCCCGGCCTTCAGCAGCGGATCGAACAGGATCAGCGATCGATAGCCGTCCACCGCGCCGCGATGGCCGATCACTTGGCGGCCCTGATAATGCCAGATGCGCCAGCCCAGCCCATAGGATGCCTCCTTCAGCGACTGGTCCAGCTCGCGCTGGCGGTGGATCGAGAAGGTGCGGATGCGCGGGCTGTGGATTTCGCGCAGCAGCCGCTTGGACAGCACCAGCGGCGCCTGCCCCATCTGCGCGCGCATCCACAGGCCCAGATCGATGATCGAGCTGTTGACCCCGCCCGCCGCCGGCGTCCGGTAATAGGCGTCGGCCACCTCCAGCTCGCGCCGGCCGCTGTGCGGCCGCGCCCAGTTGGGGGAGGACATCAGCCCCTCGCGCGTCGTCGTCGCCGATTGCATGCCCAGCGGGCCGAACAGCTCCTGCCGGGTCAGCGCGGCATAGCTGGCATGGCCGGCATGCTCGGCCGCCTCGCTCGCCGCGTCATAGGCGATGTTCTGATAGCTGTAGCATTTGCCCGGCGGGCACAGCAGCGGGATCTGGTTCAGCCGGCCGCGTATCTCCTTGGGGTCGCGGCCGTCCTCCAGGTCCTGGTCATAGGCATTCTTCCATATGCCCAGGCTCTGCGACAGCAGGTTGTCGATCGTCGCGACATTCTGCGCGTCCTCCGGCAGTTTCAGCGACGGCGCCCAGCGCGACACCGGGTCGTGCAGCGACAGCTTCTTCTCCTCGGCCATCTTGGCGAGCAGCGTCGCCGCCACCCCCTTGGATACCGATGCCCAGCGGAACACCGTATGCGCGTCGACCGGCTGTCCCGCCTCGCCGTCGGTGGTGACGCCATAGCCCTTGGCGAAGCTGATCTGGCCATTCTCGATCGTCACGATCGCGACCCCGACCACCGATCGCTCGGCCGCCAGCTGACGCATCCGCCGGTCGAGCCGGGCATAGTCGATCCGCAGCGGCCCCGATTTGCTGATCCCGATCCGGCTGAGGTCGACCGACAGCCGCTCGGCGCCCGGCTTCGGCGCCTCCTGCACGCGGCGGAGATAGAGGCCGCCCGCCGCCACGAAGGCGATCAGCACCGCGACGATCACCACCGCGGCGACGACCAGGCCGCGCTCGATCTGGATCACCGTGGGCACCGGCTTTTCGCTCGGCGCGGTCACATCGTCGGTCTTGTCGTCGGGAAGCTTCACGGATCAGGATCGGACCAGCAGCGAAAGGGGTGAACCGTCCATGCACCATCCGGCGCGGCACCGGAAGAGCTGTCGTCGGAGATATTCTGCCGGAACGACGGATTGCCCCGATCGCGCGCCAAATTCGTGCTGCAA
>SCUQ01000599.1 GCA_004297635.1 Rhizorhabdus sp.
ATCGGCTTTCTGTGCGAAATAGAGATAGCGGCGGTTGGCCTGGCTCTCGCCCGCAAATGCGGCCTTGAGATTCTCTTCCGTCTTGCTGCCCTTCAGACCCATGATCCATCTCCTGAGATGTGGTGAACCCAGACATTATGTTTTCTTGTCTGGATCACATCAGCTATCAGCGGTGATGAAAAGGCAAATCGATAATTCCGTCGAGCCTGATCAACAGTCTCGATCAGCCGATAGACCAGAAGCGCTTCAATATTGCTGCAATTGAGAGGCGATCGCAGCAGGTGCTTCAGCGTTTCGGAGAGAAATCCGGGAAGCCGTAATTCTGCGCGACGAGCATGGTGTGCGTGCCAGCGACATGCGGCGCGACCTGAACAACTTCGCGGGTGTAGCGCAGCAGATTATAGGGATTGCGATATTGCGCGCTGATCAGGATGTCGAAGGCATTCGATCCGTGGATGATGCTGGCATTGACCAGGAGCAGCGGCAGCTTGCCGCCATCGAGATTGGAATCGATCCAGGGCCGCGTGCGGGTGACGATCTCGGTCACGATGCGCTCCTGGCTGGGCTCCGGCCCCTCCCGGGTGGCTTCCCATGCAAGCCGCTCCTCGCGCAGCGAACCGAGATTGACCGACACCGCGATCATTCCCTGCTCCGGAAGCTGGACCTTGTCCGAATGGCCGCTTGGCCACAGCACTTCGGAAATGCTGCCATCGCTGATCAGCCGGCTGAGCGCGCGGGCGACGGCCTGCCGCTCATTATCGCTCAGCGTATCGCCCTGTTTCTCGTACCAGGCCTTGAGCGCGTCGCTGTCGAGGAAGGACTGCCGATCGTGCAGCCGGGGAAATTCCGCCGCCAACGCGCGCAAGATACGCTCCGCTGCCCCAGCGGGCTTGGCCGCTCCCGAGTCGTTATTGCCCTTCATGACCGCTTCATGACCGAGTTGGAGGCTCGCGAACAATCGAAAAGCGGTGGGGTCTCAAGCGGGCGGCAGTGTATGACATATCTGCAACAGTAATACGGCTCACCGCTCATCTGAGCTTGGCGATGGCGAGGCCATCGGCCTTGGCACGGTCCTTGGTCGATTCCTCGCTGCGCTTGAGGGCCTTCGCGATGGCCTTCAGTGCCATGCCTTTCTTGGCGAGCAGGTGGAGCTTCTGGATCTCATCCTGGGTCCAGGGCTGGCGGTGGCGTTCGAAGCGATCGGCTGACATGGGCGCCGTCATAGCAAGCCGCTGCGAGACCGGCCACCGGGAAGCGCTCGGCCGATTTCACGGCTCCCGCACGCTTCCTGAAATATCTTCGGGTCCGGCACCGATGCTGATGCGTTGTTCCGACTCCCTACAGAGGAGTGGAATTATGGCCGATCTCAGCCAGGTACAGGAACATGCCGAAGTCATCGGCGCGGACGGCGTCCACGTCGGTACGGTCGATCATGTCGATGGCAACCGCATCAAGCTCACCAAGCAGGACAGTGGCGAAGGCCGCCACAAGGGCCACCATCATTATATCTCGGGCGGGCTTGTGGCCGACGTAGAGGGCGGCGTCGTCAGGCTCAGCGCCAATGCCGACGTCGCGGTGACGTTTGAGGAAGAGGAAGACGCCGGCTGACGGCGGTTCGGTCCGCCGTCCTGTTGCCCTGCTGCCGCCGAGCTGGTCTTCGGGGCGGCAGGGCGCCAGCGGCTGATCGGCTTGTCCCGGGGGCGTCAGGCGTGGGCCGCCCCGGCCGGCCTGTCCGGACCATCGGCGCGGCCCGTGGTCCGCGCGCCGTGATCCGCCGGATTCTTGTTGCGCGCACGCCGATAATGTCCAAGCTCGTTCCATGTCAGAAACCGTCGCCGCCCGGCCTGCCGCGCCCCGCTCCTGCCTTGAGCGGCTGCGCGCCTATGCGGCGCATCCCGACCCGCGCACCGAATCGTGCAACTGGATCGCGCTCGTCGTGGCGTCGAACCAGCCGGTCTATCCGCTCTATCTGTGGTGGATCGTAGGGGGGGACTGGTGGATCGCTGTCTGGACCTTCCTCTCGACTCCCTTCTTCCTGGCGGTGCCCTTCGTCGCGCGGCGCCATTCGGCGGCGGGCCGTGCGCTGCTGCCGCTGGCCGGGATCGGCAATGGCGTGGTCAGCGCCAAGGCCTTCGGCGTCGCCTCGGGCGTCGA
>SCUQ01000064.1 GCA_004297635.1 Rhizorhabdus sp.
CGATCAGCTGGCATACGCGGCGGCGGCGCCAGCGGCTCGCCATCGCGACGGGCCGATCGAAACTATGCCAATGCCTCATGCAACCATCCGCTACCGACTTTCGGGTGATTATCCCGCCCAGTCACCAACATAGGGTTAATGCGGTCGTGGGGGTCAGGGCGCCACCGGGAAGCAGGCGGTTCCGGCGGTCGCCTTGACGGCGGCGCAGGCCTGGTTTGCCGCGGCGCGCGAGGCCAGCGGTCCCGCCTGGAGGCGAGTGAGGTTGCCGACGGGTGTGTAGGTCGGGCTCAATGCGGTCAGCCCGGCCTTGGCCGACAGGCTCGACCAGGCATTTTGTGCCGCACCGCTGCCGGAGAAGGCGCCGAGCTGGATCTTCCAGCCACCGCGTGCTGCCGCGACGATCGGCGCCGCCGGCTTTGGCGCCGGTCTGGGGGGCGCCGGCTTCGCTGTGGCCGCAACCGGCACGGCGGGAGGCGTCACGGGAGTCTTGGTGGTCGTCGGAGCCTTCCACGGCTGAACCTGTGCAACCTCCGTCGACGCCGGCGGGGCGACCGGTGCAGCCGACGGGGGCACCGCCACCTGGCCCACCGGCTGGGGCGTGCGGCTGTTGCGCATCGTCAGTGGTGCGCCCGGGCCGGGTACATCACTGGCGCGCAGCTGCGCGGTGCGCTCCATCTCACGCGCAAGCGCCATGCCCGCCTGGCGCTGCTGTTCGGGGATCAACTGATCCATCTGGGTAAGGCTGGTGGTCGCGGCGCCGATCCCGGCGGCCTTGGCGCGGGTCATCAGCGCATAGGCGCGCGCCCAGTCCTTCGGCAGGGAATCGCCGTTGAAATAGGCCGTGCCGACGACATATTGCGCGCGGGGTTCGCCCTGGTCGGCAGCTTTTTTCAGCCAGATCATCGCCTCATCGCGCTGTCCGCTCTGGAACAGCTGGAGGCCGAGCGTCGCCTGCGCCTGCTCATGCCCCGCCGAGGCTGCCTTGCGATACCAGTCCATCGCCACGGCGGCGTCCATGGGAACGCCACGACCCAGCTTATAGGCCTGGCCGAGATTGAACTGGGCATCGGGTTCGCCAGCGGCGGCCGGGCCGCGCCATTCGGCGATGGCCTTCGGGAAATCGCCCGCCATCCACGCTTCGACACCGGCCTTAACATCGGCCAGCGCCGGCGCCGCAGCGACAAGGGCGATCAGCCCGCAGCCCGCCAAAAAGCTTTTCATACTGTACCGCCCCCAGAGTCTCGGCATGGTTTTCAGTGTGATAGCGCGTTCGCCGGGACGGGCGATAGCCCTAACTGCAGACGTTACGATCTGAATCATTTCCTAAGCGTCGTCATTAACCAAAGCTTAGCACCGGCGATGGCACCATCCTGCGCGGAGAACGAATATCCGCGAGGCAAGGGACGTCCTATGAACAGGAAGATGGTCGGTTTGACGGCGGGCGCCGCGCTGCTGGGATTGATGCCCGGCGCGCTGCTCGCGGCTGCTCCTGGCTCGCGCGATGGCACGAGGGAGCCGACCGCGCAGAAGCGGGCGGGAGAGTTGCTCGCCGATGCCCGTGAAGCGCTTGCGCGCGGCGTTCCGGGAACCGCCGTCCAGCAGGCGGAGGCAGCGGTCGCGCTCAGCCTGCGGGATGCGCAGGCCCGCGCCGTGCTTGGCCGCGCCTATCTCGCCGCTGGGCGTTTCGAGGCCGCCGAAACCGCGCTCGGCGATGCGCTGGCGATCGATCCTTCGCTCGGCCGCGCGGCGGTCGGCAGAGCACTTGCGCAGATTGCGCTCGGCCAGAGCGAGGCGGCGCAACTGTCGCTCGCCGCCGCCGAAGAGAGCGGCGCCGATGCCGATATCGGGCTGGCCCTCGCGCTGCTCGGTCGCACCGACGAAGCCATCCAGAAGCTTCTCGCCGCTGCGCGGGAGCCGGGCGTGGATGCCCGCACCCGGCAGAATCTCGCGCTGGCCTATGCGCTTGCCGGCCGCTGGAACGACGCCGTCACCGTGGCCGCGCAGGATGTCCCGGCCGAGCTGATGGCCGATCGGCTGCGTCGCTGGGCGATGGTCGCGCAGATGAAGAATGATCCGGCGATGCAGGTCGGCGCGCTGCTCGGCGTGCTGCCGGTCAAGGATGATGGCCTGCCGGCGCAGCTTGCGCTCGTCGATCCGATCCAGCCCGAGCGGCCCGCCGAACCCGTGGC
>SCUQ01000065.1 GCA_004297635.1 Rhizorhabdus sp.
GCGCAGTTGACCAGGATGCGTTCCTGCCCATGCGCGGCGCGGGCCTGCTCGAATCCCGCGTCGACCGATTCCTCATTGGTCACGTCGACCTTGCAGAACAGGCCGCCGATCTCGGCGGCGACCCGGTTGCCGGTCTCTTCGTTGAAATCGAACAGGGCGACCTTCACCCCCTTTGCGGCAAGCGCGCGCGCCGTCGCCTCGCCGAGGCCCGAGGCGCCGCCGGTCACGATCGCCGAAACGCTGTTGTCGAGCTTCATGTCCGGTCCTTCTTTCGGTTGTCGCGCTGCGCGATGGCGCCGGCCGACGCGAGCGCGTCGAGCGTCTCGTCGCCAAGCGCGAGCCAGTCGTTCAATATGTCGCGGGTCTGCTCGCCGACACGGGGCGGCTGGTAGCGGTAATCGGCCGGTGTCCGGGACAGCTTGCCCGGATAGGCGACGGTAGGGATTTCCACGCCGTCTTCCTGCACGAAGCGGTGCACCGTCTTGCGAGCCTCGATGAACGGGTCCTCGAATATGTCCCTGACGCTGTTCACCGGCCCGGCGGGAACGCCCTTGGCCTCGAAGCGCGCGATCAGATCGTCGCGACGGTGGTCGCGCACCAGATCCTGGACGATCGCTTCGATCGCGTCGCGGTTGACGAGACGGGCACGGCTGGTCGCGAAGCGCGCGTCACTGCCCAGCTCGGGCTGGCCCAGTTCCTCGCACAGGGCGCGGAACTGCCGGTCATTGCCGACCGCGATGATCATCACGCCATCGGCGACGTCGAAGGTCTTGTAGGGCACGACGGTGGGGTGGCGATTGCCGAGGCGTCCCGGCACGACGCCGCCGACGAGCCAGTTCATCGACTGGTTGGCGAGCATCGCGATCTGGGTATCGAGCAGCGACACATCGATCTGCTGCCCTTCGCCGGTGCGCTCGGCATGGCGCAGCGCCGCCAGGATGCTCACCGTCGCGTACATGCCGGTCGACAGATCGGCCATCGCCACCCCGGCGCGGAGCGGCCCGCCATCCTCGTCCCCGGTGATGCTCATGAAGCCGCCCATGCCCTGGGCGACGAAATCATAGCCGCCCCGGTCCTTATAGGGACCGGTCTGGCCGAAGCCGGTGATCGAGCAATAGACGATGCGCGGGTTGATCGCGCTTATGCCCGCATAGTCGAGGCCATATTTGGCGAGGCCGCCGACCTTGAAATTCTCGACGAGGATGTCCGCTTCGGCGGCAAGCCGGCGGATCAGGTCGGCGCCCGCGGGATCGGCCAGGTTGATCGCCGCCGAGCGCTTGTTGCGGTTGCACGAAAGATAATAGGCGCTGACGCCATGCTCGGGCTCGCCGTCCGCGCCGGTCAGGAAGGGCGGGCCCCAGGCACGGGTGTCGTCGCCATTGCCGGGAAGCTCGATCTTGATCACGTCCGCGCCGAAATCGGCGAGGATCTGCGTCGACCAGGGCCCCGCCAGGACCCTGGAAAGATCGAGCACCTTGATGCCGTCCAGCGCGCGTGCAGTCATGCCCGATGCCGTCCGATCGAGGTGCCGCATGGCCGATTGTCCGCTGCTATGCGCATCCCGCTCCCGTTCCGCTGCCCGATGATCCTTTTGCCAGCCGGATAAAGAAGGTCAGCGGCAAGAGCAAGCATTTTTGCACTAGAGGATACTTTTGATGTTGGCGATGGCAATATGCCTGTGTACCACAATATGCATGGTGCCATGCACGATCGGCCGCTGGG
>SCUQ01000066.1 GCA_004297635.1 Rhizorhabdus sp.
AGCGCCTCGACCCGGACGCGGAGCGGCAGTTCGCGGTTCTTCAGCATCCGTACGTCGCGTTCGATCTGGCGGGCGACGCAATTGCCGTCGGGGCAGTTCGCCTTGATGTCGAACGGCCGGCACACGTCGATATTCTGGTAATGCCAGTTGAAGGCGTAGCTGTAGCGGTCCTTCAGCGTCTTGATGCAATCGGCCCAGACCGATGCCTGTTCGATCGTCCGGGCCGGGCAGGTCGGCGTCTCCATCAGATCGCTGCGGGCGAGCAGACGGTGGATCGCGCGGCGCGTTTCCGGCTGCACCGATGTCATCGCGATCGTCGCGACCGTTTCATGGCCATATTCCCACCAGGCGCGGGCCGGGCTGGAGAGGCCGGTGAGCATCGCCACCAGGATCAGCAGCCGCATCATCCTTCGCGTCCGTAGAGCTCGATCAGCTGCGGCTGATCGGCGCGGGCCAGCCCACGATACATGCCCTGGCTGTTGAAGCACCAGCCGCCCCGGCCCTGTCCGTCGACGCTGATCAGCCCGCCGGTGCCGCCCAGTGCGCCGATCGCCTCGATCACCGCCCCGGCGGCATCGCCCACCGGATCGCCCGCCAGCCGGACCCGCGCCGACAGTTCGTGCGCGGCGCCGATGCGGATGAAATGCTCGCCGGATCCGGTGCAGGATGTGGCGGCGCCCGCATCCTCGGCCCAGGTGCCCGCGCCCACCACCGGCGAATCGCCGATCCGGTTCCAGCGCTTGCCGGTCAGCCCGCCGGTCGAGGTGGCGGCGGCGAGATGGCCGTGCGCATCGCGCGCGACCGCGCCGACCGTGCCATATTTCAGATCGGCGTCGAACGTCCCGCCCGCGCGCAGCTCCTCATATTGCCGCCAGCGCTCGTCGGTGTGGAACCAGGCCGGGGCGGCCTGCTCGATGCCATGTTCGGCGCCGAAGCGATCGGCGCCCGCCGCGGTCAGCATGACATGCGGGCTCTGCTCCATCACCGCGCGGGCGAGGGTCACGGGGTTCTTCGCCTTGGTCACGGCGCTGACCGCACCGGCCGCGCGGCTGGCGCCGTCCATGATCGCGGCGTCGAGCTCGTTGATCCCGTCCGCACTGAACACCGCGCCGCGCCCCGCATTGAAATAGGGATCGTCCTCCAGCACCCGGACCGCCGCCTCGACGGCATCGACGGCGCCGCCGCCTGCGGCGAGGATGGCGCCGCCGGCATCGAGCGCGGCGGCCAATATGGCGGTGGCGTGGACTTCGGACGGCTTGTCGAGCAGCAGCCGGCGCAACTGGCCCGCGCCGCCATGGATGACGAGCGTCCAGCCCTCGGTCGGGCCTGTCCAATGGGATGTGATGGCGCGATGGTCGGTCACGGCTTCATTCTCTGATTGTGGCGTCATGCGCACGACGCATGGATTTGGCATCTGTTCGCGGCGCGGGACCGCGCCAGCCTGTTGACGGCTGTTATCGCTGGAAGATTACGCCTATACGGGCACCAACCATTTTCAAAGAGCTTACATCAATGTCCATTCGCCCGTGGCGCGATATCCAGCGCCGGCCATCGCGCCAGATCATGGTCGGCAATGTCGCGGTCGGCGGCGGCGCGCCGGTCACCGTCCAGACGATGACCAACACCCCCACCGACGATGTGAAGGCCACGGTCGACCAGATCCGCCGCTGCGAGGAGGCGGGCGCCGACATCATCCGCGTCTCCTGTCCCGACGAGGCGTCGACCGCCGCGCTCAGACAGATCGTCCGCGCCGCGAAGGTGCCGATCGTGGCGGACATCCATTTCCACTATAAGCGCGCTTTGGAGGCGGCCGACGCGGGCGCGGCGTGCCTGCGCATCAATCCCGGCAATATCGGATCGGCCGAACGGGTCGCCGAGGTCGTCCGCGCCGCCAAGGCCAATGGCTGCTCGATGCGGATCGGCGTCAATGCCGGCAGCCTGGAAAAGGACCTGCTCGAAAAATATGGCGAGCCGTGCCCCGAGGCGCTGGTCGAAAGCGCGCTCGATCATATCAAGCTGCTGCAGGATCACGACTTCCACGAATATAAGGTGGCGGTGAAGGCGTCCGACGTCTTCCTCGCGGTCTCGGCCTATATGGGGTTGGCCGAAGCGGTCGATTGCCCGCTGCACCTGGGCATCACCGAGGCGGGCGGGCTGATCGGCGGCACCGTCAAGTCGGCGATCGGCATCGGCAATCTGCTCTGGGCCGGAATCGGCGACACGATCCGCGTCTCGCTCTCGGCCGAGCCCGAGGAGGAGGTCCGCGTCGGCTTCGAGATCCTGAAGAGCCTCGGCATCCGCAATCGCGGCGTCCGCGTCGTCTCCTGTCCCAGCTGCGCGCGCCAGGGCTTCGATGTGATCCGCACCGTCCAGACTCTGGAGGAACGGCTGCAGCATATCCGCGTGCCGCTGTCGCTCTCGGTGCTCGGCTGCGTCGTCAACGGCCCCGGCGAGGCGCGGGAGACCGACATCGGCCTGACCGGCGGCGGAGCTGGCAAGCATATGGTCTATCTGTCGGGCGTCACCGACCATACGGTGCAGGACGCCGACATGGTCGAGCATATCGTCAAGCTGGTCGAGGCGAAGGCCGCCGAGATCGAGGCGGCCGAAGCGGCTCAGGCGCAAGCGGCGGAATGAAGCCGTCTCTGCAGAGCGGCCATTCCACCCCTGCTCGCCCTGAGGAGCCACAGAGCTTGGCGAAGTGGCGTCTCGAAGCGCGTCCTTCGACGCGGTCTTGGCTGCGTTCAGCCCTTACTCGGGATGAACGGATTTCCTGATGTCGATGAAGCAACCGTCGGTGGTGGTGGCCTTCGCGGTCGCCTGCCTCGGCATCGCCGCCTTTTCGTCGATGGATGCGGTGGTTAAGCATCTCGCCCTGGCGATCGGCACCTACAACACACTGCTGTGGCGCAGCTTCGCCGGGGTCGGCGTCAGCGCTGTGCCGTGGCTCTGGTCCCGGCCCTCGCGGCCGTCGCGGGTGGCGATGCGGCTGCACGTCGAACGCGGCGTGGTTTCGGCGGTGATGGCGATGCTGTTCTTCTGGGGCCTTGCCCGCACCCCGATCGCGCAGGCGGTCGCGCTGACCTTCATCGCCCCGCTGATCGCCCAGGGCCTTGCCGCCGTGCTGCTCGGGGAGCGGATGAAACGCGGCGCGCTGATCGGTTCGGCGCTGGGCTCCGGCGGCGTCGGCGTGATCCTGTGGGGGCAGGCGAGCGCGGCGATGGGGCCGGAAGCGCTGCTGGGTGCCGTCGCGGTGCTGCTGTCGGCGCTCTGCTATGCCTATAACATCATCCTGATGCGCAAGCAGGCGCAGGTCGCCGATCCCTATGAGGTCGCCTTCTTCCAGAGCGTGATCGTCGGCCTGTGCCTGGCGCTGGCGATGCCGTGGTTCGCCGAATTGCCGTCGGCCGGCCATGTCCCGCTGATCCTGCTGGCGGCCGTCCTCGCCACGATCTCGCTCGCGCTGCTCGGCTGGGCCTATGCGCGCGCCGAAGCGAGCTATCTGGCGCCGGTCGAGTTCACCGCCTTCATCTGGGCGAGCCTGTGGGGCTTCGTCTTCTTCGAAGAGCATGTCGGGGTGCCGACTCTGCTCGGCGCCGGGCTGATCGTCGCGGGCTGCCTGATCGCGGCCCGCGCCCCTGACCTAGAACGGGATGTGATTCCATGACCCAGGCCCTGATCCGCCGTGCCCGCCCCGGCGACGAGCACGACATCCTCCGCCTCATTCATGCGCTGGCCGCCTATGAGAATGAACCCGGCGCGGTCGAGGCGACCGCCGAAGGCCTGGCGGCGAAGCTGTTCGGAGACGATCCGAAGGTGTTCGCCCATGTCGCCGAACTCGACGAAAAGGTCGTCGGCATGGCGGTGTGGTTCTTCAACTTCTCGACCTGGACCGGACGCCACGGCCTCTATCTGGAGGACCTGTTCGTCGATCCGGACGCGCGCGACGGCGGCATCGCGCGTGCCCTGTTCGAGGCGCTGGGGGCGGAAGCCAGGGCGCAGGACTGCGCCCGGATCGACTGGAACGTGCTCGACTGGAACGAGCGGGCGAAAGGCTTCTACCGCCGGATCGGCGCCCGTCACCTCGATGCCTGGGAACCATGGCGCCTCGACGGCAAGGCGCTGGATCGGCTGAAGGGTGAGGAACCCTAGGATCGATCCGGTCTATCCCCCCAGCACGTTGATCGTGAACGCCAGCACCCCGATGTTGAAGATGAAGGCGGCGAAGCAGTGGAGGATCGCGACGCGCCGGATGGGGCGGCTCGATATCTCCACGTCGGAGGTCTGGAAGGTCATGCCGAGCGTGAAGGCGAAATAGATGAAGTCCCAATAGTCCGGCTCGCCCTCGTCGCCGGGAAAGTCGATGCCGCCCCTGTCGCCGCCGCCGCCCTTCTGGCTGTAGAAGAGATGCGCATAATGCAGCGCATAGACCATGTTGCTGAACAGCCAGGCGAGCAGCAGCGTCCCGATGACCAGCGCGATACTGATCGGTGTCAGCCCGGTGCGCTGCGACAGCTCATAGCCGATCGCGACCAGGATCGCGCTGCACACCATGCCCGTGACCGCCAGCATCATCACCCGGTTGGCATCGTTGCGCGCGGCGGAGGCGCGCATGGCATCGGCCTGGTGGCGCAGCAGGGGAAGGCAGGACAGCAGGAAGGCCGCCGCTCCCGCGTCGAAGCCGATCATCGTCGCCTGTGCCCATTGGGTGGCGGGCAGCGCGGCGGCGAAGCCCGCCATGCTCACCGCGATGAAGCCGATGAAGCGCGGCGGCGCGATGTGATGGCCGAGTTGGAGCCTGGCGGTCATGGGCCTGGTCTAGCCTGATCGGGGCCGGGCGGCTATGCCCGCGCCATGGCATGGGTCTGGCTCATCATCGGCGGCTGTTTCGAAGTGGGTTTCACCACCTGCCTGCGGTTCGTCGACGGGTTCCGCAATCTTCCCTGGACGCTCGCCTTCCTCGTCTCGGTCGCGCTGTCGATGGGGCTTCTGGAACTGGCGAGCCGCTCGATCGCGATGGGCACCGCCTATGCGGTGTGGGGCGGAATCGGCGCGATCGGCACCGTGATCGTCGGGATGATCTGGTTTGGCGAGCCTTCGACGCCGATCCGTATCGCGCTGATCTTCGCAATCGTCGCCTGCATCGCCGGGCTGAAGCTCAGCGCCGGTCACTGATCGACGGTCAGGCGCCGGTCCGGCGCGTCGGCCCCGCAATGTTCGCCTCATGCTGCACCAGCTCGACGATCTCGTCGATGATCGGCTCGCAATCGGGAAATTGTCCCAGATAGTGCATCGTCCAGTTACAGCCGGTCGGGCTCTCGCTGGCGGTCGGCTTCGGCATCGGCGCGTTGATCCGCTTGCCGCAATCCCTGAGGGCGGGATTATCGTCGATTCTCGCCTGCACGCGGCGCTGGATTTCCTCGCCGGAAACCAGCTCCCGCTCGACCCTGCCGGCCGGCGCCGGATCGGGCCGGAAGCCCATTGGTTCGCTACCCATAAACCGCACTCCTTACGTCGGGAGCTAAAGCGCGCCGACGGGGCGATCGTTCCCGATCAACCACCGCCGCCGAAGCGCAGGCGGGCGCGGACGCCGAGCACGCGCGGCTCTCCGGCGATCAAGGGCATGCTCTCGGTCAGGGACCGGGCGGTCGGGCGGTTGAGCAGGTTGGCGGCGACAGCCTCGACCTCCAAACCGTCGGACAGGCCATAGCCGAGCTGCGCGCTGATCACGGCGCCGGATCCGCGCCCGTCGATATCCGCGCCGATCCCCATCGCCGATCGCCACGCGACACTGGGCGTGAAGGCGATCCGGCCACCCCCCGCCGGCACGGTCAGCACCGCGCCGATCGCCGCCGACCGATCCGGCGAGAGGCGGAACTTGCGGCCGTCGCGCACCCGATTCTTCAGCCGGCCCTCGCGCCAGCCATAGGTTGCGAACAGGCTGACGTGCCGCTCGGGGGACCATCGCGCAAGGCCCTCGACACCATAGGTCTTGGCCTTGCCGGCGCTCGCGGTCATCAGCTGCGCCCCCTGGCGGATGGTTGTCTGGAGATTTCGGAACATGTCGTAGCTCACGCCGATCTGCAGCAGGATCTGATCCTCCGCGATCCGGGACCGCAGCCCCGCCTCGAAATCCTGAACATGCTTGCCCGGCATCCGGCTGAAGCGCGGCGCGTTGCGGAGCAGCAGCGGGGACGGCTGGGCGTCGACACGGCCGCGCGCGAAGCTGATCAGCCCGGGCGGCTCGGGCGCCGCGCCCAGGCTGCGCGACCGGCTGGTTTCATCGGCATCGGCTGGCGGCCGGCCGATCAGCCGCGAAATGCTGAACGGGCGGGTCCGAAGGCCAAGCCAGCTCGGATCGGTCAGGCCAGGCACGATCGTCACCGCCGCCATGGTCGCGGGCGGCGAGGCCACCCACCCATCGGGCGCCGCCTCGCCGACGGACGGCATGGCGGCAAGGCCCAGAAAAGCCCAGCGGCTGATCGGTCGCATCGTCATCCCCCTGCTTTGGCCTTGCATAGCCGGGGGTGATGTCCCGCATGTGGCGGGAGCGAGTCAGGACGGCGTCAGTCGCCCTGCAGAAATATTGCGGCGCGACCGGTCGGGCCGCTTTCAGTCGTGCGGGCGCAGGCCCCAGTTGAGCTTGTCGACCACCTCGGGAAGCGGTTCGGTGACGGTGACGCTGCGGCCCTCGCCGAAGCGGATCCGGGTGCCCTCGCTGACCTGCGAGATGAAGGTGACCTGGCTGGCGTTCACCGCGGTCTCGACCCGATCGGCGCCGACGAACATGACGAGCATGGCTTCTCTCTCCCGCTATTGTTGGATGCAGAGGATAGCGGAGCCGGGGCCGCCTACAAGCGCGGAGTGATGACAGGCGCGGCCGGATGATCCGCCATGTCGAACATGACGGCGTTCAGAACAGCGGGGTCTTGCACTTGCGGACCTGGTGCATGCCGCGCAGGAAGCCGCGCCGGGCATAGCCGGCGGTGATCGCCCGTTCCAGCCGGCGCTGCGCGGGCGCGGCACCCGTCACTTCGCGGACCAGCCCGCGAAACGGAATCAGCGAATTGACGATGGTCTTGCCGCCCGCCTCGGCCAGCTTGCCCGCGCGATTCTCCTTCTTGACCTCGCCCGCCTTGAAATCGGGGCCGATCACATCGGTGAGCGCATGGAAGGCGTTCGATATGTCGCGGCAGCTCTTGATCCCCTTCATGCTGTAGGGGGCATCCGATGCGTCCTGCAGCACCGGCGGAATATCGGTCCGGGCCACACCGACGTCGCGCACCGGCTGGCTGGCGATCTTGCCGGCGCTCCGGCCCATGTCACGCAGGCGATCCGGCTGGGCGGCCTCCTCGCTGCTGTTGCTCTGGGCGGCCGCCACGCCGGCGGTGAAGATGAAGGTCAGCGTGAAAAGCGCGATCTGTCTCACAAAGCGTTCCCGATTTCCCTGTTGATCCCGCAGAAATGCATGATCGGGCGAAAAGTGCCGTACCCGTCACGATCATGCCCCCACGCGCCGCGCCGGCGCGAACGCGGGGAGCGGCGAGGGAGCCAACCATAGCGGATCCGCTCCGTTACGTCATGCCTCGTGACGGTCGAGTTTCCGGACGCATCGGGATTGCCGCCCTCAAGATGGAAGGCGAGCGGTCATCAATAGGATCTTGGCAGACCGAGCACATGTTCGGAGATATAGCTCAGGATCATGTTCGTCGAGATCGGCGCGACCTGATAGAGGCGGGTCTCGCGGAATTTGCGCTCGACATCATATTCCTCGGCGAAGCCGAAGCCGCCATGGGTCTGCACCGCCGCCTCGGCGGCGGCCCAGGAGGCGTCGGCGGCGAGCAGCTTGGCGATATTCGCCTGCTCGCCGCTCGCCTCGCCCGCCTCGAACATCTCGGCGGCCTTGTGGACCATCAGCTCGGCCGCGCGCATCTGGGCATAGGCCTTGGCGATCGGGAACTGGACGCCCTGGTTCTGGCCGATCGGACGGCCGAACAGGTGGCGGTCGCCGGCATAGCGGCGGGATCGCTCGATGAACCATTTCGCGTCGCCGATGCACTCGGCGGCGATCAGGATCCGCTCCGCGTTCATGCCCGAAAGCACGTAGCGGAAGCCCTTGCCCTCCTCGCCGATCAGATTTTCGGCCGGCACCGCGACATTGTCGAAGAAGACCTCGGTGGTGCTGTGGTTCATCATCGTGCGGATCGGGCGGATGGTCAGCCCGCCGGCGGCCTTCGCCGCATTCATGTCGAGGATGAAGATCGACAGTCCGTCGATCCCGCGCGTCACCTGATCGCGCGGCGTGGTGCGGGCGAGCAGCAGCATCAGGTCCGAATATTCGGCCCGGCTGGTCCAGATCTTCTGACCGTTGACGATGTAGCGGTCGCCGTCGCGCACCGCCGTGGTCTTCAGCGCACCGGTATCGGTGCCGCTGGTCGGCTCGGTCACGCCGAACGCCTGGAGGCGTAGTTCGCCGCGCGCGATGCGCGGCAGATATTGCTGCTTCTGCGCCGGGCTGCCGTGGCGGAGCAGCGCGCCCATGATGTACATCTGGGCATGGCAGGCCGATCCGTTGCATCCCGCGCGCTGCACCTCTTCGAGGATCGCGGCGGCGGCGGAGAGCGGCAGCCCCGAGCCGCCATAGGCCTCGGGGATCAGCGCGGCCAGATAGCCGGCCTCGCCCAGCGCCGCCACGAACTCCGACGGATAGGCCATGTCGCGGTCCAGCCGGCGCCAATATTCGTCCGGAAACTGTTCGCAGAGCTTGGCGACCTCTTCGCGGATCTCAGGATGGTCGGTGCCCTGAAGGCTGCTCAACGGCATAGGTCGTTCCCCGGGATGAAGGCAGTGGCAGCCCTGTTCCGGATGAACAGGACGACGCATGGTCGAGAATGGCGGCTGTTCCCGCCAGGCGCCAGTGGCGCGCGGCAGTTTCAGCTATGCCGCATCGGCATGGCTCAAGGCTGTTCGTCCTGGTCGATCACCCGGCCCGCCCAGATGCCGCGTTCGATCAGGTCGGCGGCGATCGCGGCGAAGCTTTCGCCGGTGTAGCGCGTCGCGGGCGACACCGGCCGATCGGCGGGATAGGTCATCACGACGCGCCGGGTCGGTTCGGGATCGGTCAGCGGCGCGACGCACAGCTCGCCCGCCGCGACCCGGTCGTAGATGGGCGCCAGCGGCAGCACCGTGCTGCCGAAGCCGTCGCGGACGAGGTTGATCATGCTGTTGAGCGAATCCGCCTCCAGCCGCGGCGACAGCCTGATCCCCGCGCGCGCCGCGCAGTCATCGAGGATGCGGCGCAGGCCATGGAGCGGGCTGGGCAGGATCAGCGGCTCATGGGCAAGCGCCGCGAAGCGTACGGGCTGCTCGATGCGCAGGCCCCGGCTGGCGCTGCCGACGAGCAGCAGCCGCTCGATCAGGATCGGCCGGGTCCGCACCGCGCCCGTCGCCGCGGCGTCGTAGGACACGCAGCAGTCGAGCAGGTCGCGCTTCAGCCAGTCGAGGATATGGCCGGAAAAGGCGGAGCTCAGGCACAGCGCGATCTGCGGATGGTCCTGGGCCACGCGCCGCGCGAGCGGCACCGTCATCACCTCGGCGACGGTCGGGGTCATGCCGAGCCGGACGCGACCGACAAGCGCGGCGCGCCCCTCGTCGGCGAGCCGGCGGATATGGTCCATTTCCTCCAGGACGACGGTCGCCGGACCCAGCAGGCTGCGCCCGAGATCGGTCAGCACCATGCCCCGGCCGTGGCGGATGAAGAGCGGCGCCTTCAGCTCGGCTTCCAGCGCGCGGATCTGCCGGCTGAGCGCCGGCTGTGCGATCCCCAGGCGATCGGCCGCCTTGCTCACGCTGCCCAGCTCGGCGACATGGATCAGCGTCTTCAGCTGGGACAATTCCATGGCCGGTTCCTAGAAGAGGGCGAGTCCCAGCGTGACGCCATAGCCGACCGGGCTGCCCGGCCGGTAGATATAGGAACCCGCCCCGGTCAGCGCCGAATCATAGACGCGCTCCTTGGCCAGGTTCGTGCCCCACAGCGTCGCGGTCCAGCGCTGGTCGGTGGATCGCCAGCGGATCGACGCGTCGACCCAGTGATAGGCGGGCTGGCGCAGGATATTGTCGGGCTCGAAATAATAGCCGCGG
Source organism: Rhizorhabdus sp. (assembly GCA_004297635.1). GTDB lineage: Bacteria > Pseudomonadota > Alphaproteobacteria > Sphingomonadales > Sphingomonadaceae > Rhizorhabdus. Next base: position 10,141 of record SCUQ01000066.1, read on the forward strand.
CTGTAGCTGTCCTGCACCGACAGCGCGATGCTGCCCCAGGCGAACTGCCGCTCATAGTCGATCGCGACATTGGCCGAGAGGGTGGGCGCCTTGACCATGCGGTTGCCGCTGAGGTCGCAGGCCAGCCGGGCGGTGCCGCCGTTCACCGCGCTGCGCGGGCCGACACAGCCGGTGGGGATGACCGCCAGTGGGGAGGGGACGTTGGCGACGCCATTGGGGAAGTCGCGATAGCGCGCATCGAGCAGCTGGAGACCGCCCGACAGGCGCAGGCCGCCGCCCAGCGCCGCCTCGATCTCGGCCTCGCCGCCGTGGATGCGGGCGCGCGCGGCGTTGAAGACGTCGACGATGGTGCCGCGCAGCGCGCGCAGCTGGATATCGCGATAGTCATAGACGAAGCCGGTCAGGTTCACGCGCAGGCGGCGGTCCCACAGCTGCGCCTTCAGCCCCGCCTCATAGGCGTCGACCGTCTCGGGGTCGGCCGGGGGGATGTTGAGCGCGGTGGTGGTGAAGGAACCGCTGCGAAAGCCCCGCACATAAGAGGCATAGGCCATGATATCGGGGGTGAAGCGATGGTCGATCGCCACCACCGCGCTCAACATCCCCCCGGCCGACCCCGAGACGGTCGACGCCTATGAGGCGGGGCTGAAGGCGCAGCTGTGGGACC
>SCUQ01000067.1 GCA_004297635.1 Rhizorhabdus sp.
CCTCGATTCCCTCATTGACGAGGCCGCGATAGATGCCGGCGGGCACCGACACGAGATCGCGCTCCTTCATATAGGTCTCGTAATATTCGCCGTCGCTTTCGAACATGAGCTTCACCCGGCTGCCCTTGAGGATGAAGAACACCTCCTCGACATCGTCGTGCAGGTGCAGCGGTCCTTCGCAGCCGGCAGGGAGCACCATGGTCGAAAAGGTGAAATGCTCGGCCGGGACGCAATTGCTGTCGGATGCGACGCCGGTCGCGCCGGTGCCGACATAACGCATTTGCGCACGCCGATATTTGGGATCGTAATCGGCCTGGAATTTGAGTGCATTCCAGTCGAGCTGGCGTGTTTCGTAACGCGCGATGCGACTCTCGATCCGATCGCCGAGCGATGGTTCGGGGGCGGTGGCGGATGGTGCAGAGGGCGATAGCGTATCGGGCATCGGAACGGCTCCTGAAGGATGTGGTTAGGCGGCGCGCACTTGGCGCCTCGTATTGCCGTCGATGCCGCCGGATATGGCCCATTCGGCAAACAGCTCGGGCTTGCGTTCGAACTCGCGCGCTTCCCAGGCCTCGGTGCAGTAATCGTCATCGGCATAATATTCGAAAGACCCGCCGAACGGGCTTCGCATGTACCAGAAATAGGCCGAGGAGATGGGATGGCGGCCGGGGCCGAGATCGGTCTCCCAGCCATGACGCATCATGGCCATTCCGCCACCGAATACCTCGTGGATATTGCTGACGGTAAAGGCGACATGGTTGAGGCCGGGATTGCCCGGCCGGGCCAGCACGAACAGGTCATGATGGCTGCCGGGCGTTCGGGCGCGCAGGAAGGCGGCATGGCCGGGATAGCTGTCGCTGACGACGAAACCGAGCCGATGGACGAAGAAGTCGAGCGATGCCTGGAGATTGTCGACGAACAGTACGACATGACCGACCGAGATCGGGCGCGCGCGATCGTAGATCGTCGCACGCGTGTCGACACGGCGAACGACGCCGGGGCCGTTGACGTCCTGGGGATCGGCGAGAACCGGAACCCGCCGGGTCACGCGGAACGCATGGCTCAGCCCGTCCGGATCGACGAGGCGCAGCGGCGCATCGGCGCCTACTGCCAGGGGGATCCCGAGTGCGGCGGCGAGCCGCTGCAGGTCCGCAGGCTCCTCGACTCCCCACACGACCTCGCGGAGCGTCGGGCCGGTCTGGATCGGCGGGGGAAGGCACGGGTCATCCTTTTCGCGCGCGATCACTTCGGTGCCGTCGCGGGTCAGGTATCGGGCATTGTGATCATCGCCGCCGTCGTCGCGCAGGCCCCAGTCGATCAGAAAGCGCCGGGCGGCCGTAAGGTCCTCGACGCCGAAGACTACCGCATCGATACCGGTCAACGGCATTTCAATTCTCCTATCATTTCCCGGGTTTCGGCGGTTTCGGGCGCGCCGAGGAGCCGCGAAATCCGGTCGGCCGCGGCACGTATCGGCGCCATCGCCTGTGCCATTGCGATGCCTTCATCATTGACGGCCGTACCGTTGATCGCCGCGACGATCTTCAGGCTGGCATCGCGGATCGGCGCGGCGATCGTGCGGACGCCTGGTTCGTAGAAGCCCGTGCTGGCGGCGTAGCCGCGCTCGCGATCCTGTTGGATCAGGCGTTGCAGTTCGCCCAGGTCGACCGGCGTGTCGGGTGTGACCCGTTCGAGTACCGCCCCGTCGTAGAGCGCGAGCAACTCGGTCGGCTCCAGGTCCGAGAGAAGCAGGCGACCCATCAAGGTTGCGTGGGCGGGCAGCGAGCTGCCGACGGCGACGTTGCGGGTGACGGCTGCGCGGCTGGCGAAGCGGCTAAGATAGACGATCGAGACGCCCTGACGGATGGCCAGGTGGGTCGACCAATTGGTTTCGTCGCGCAGTTGTTCAAGTACGGGGCTGGCGAGCGCGACGATATCCTGCGAGGCGAGATATTCGAAGCCCAGCAGCAGAACGCCAGAATCCAGCGCGAAGCGTCCTTCCCCCTCGCGCCGGACCAGCCCGAGCCCCTCTAGTTCCACCAGCAGACGATGGACGGTCGATCGCGGCAACGAAAGTTCCGCCGCGACCTGTGGTGCGGTCAGATGACTGCGATCGCGACGGAAAAGCCGCAATATCGCGATGCCGCGCTCAAGGGCGGGAACCGACATCAGTCAGCGGCTTGCGGCAGTGTTGCCGTC
>SCUQ01000068.1 GCA_004297635.1 Rhizorhabdus sp.
CGACGGATCCTTCGACACGCCGTCCTTGGAAACCAGTCCATAGGGGCGCGCCGCGACCGCGCCGGTGCCGCCGTTGATCAGCTTCTGGGTAATCGTGAACAGATAGTCGCCATCGACCGCGATCACCGTCTCGAACCGCTGGCCGCGGCTGTTGACCCAGCTGAGCGTCACCGGCGTCTGCGGGGTCAGCTTGCCGCCGGTGGCGGTCCACACCGTGTTCGGGCCGGGTGCGTCCACGCCATCGCCGGTCCAGCCGAAGCCGGCATAATAGGATGCGGGCGAACCAGCCGGCGACAGCAGCCGGATCGGGGGCGAGTTCCTGGCGACCGTCTCGCGATAGGCCTTGAGCACCAGATCATCGATCCGCGCGCCCTTCAGGTTGATCGTTCCGGCCAGCTTCGGCGTGTCGATCACGATGCGCGGCGTTTCGCGCAGAACCAGCGCGCGCGACCGGATCGCCTTCGCGGTATCGGCGGCCGGATCGGCACCCGGCTGGGGCAGCACCGTTTCCTTGCCACCCTCGATCCTCGTGACCGCCGGCTTGGCCACCGGGAAGAATCGGTTGCTGATCGCCTGCCAGCCGAACAGGACGAGCGCCGACAGGACGATCGCGAGGATCAGGTTGCGCTGGTTATCCACCAAAAACTCCCGGAAAACTGTATCTATTCAGGGCACAGGATCATAGCCGGCACCACCCCAGGGGTGGCATCGGCAGATCCGGCGGAACCCAAGCCACCCGCCTTTGAGCGCGCCATAGCGCGAGACGGCCTCGATCGTATAGGCCGAACAGCTCGGCATGTAGCGACAGGTGGGCGGCAGGATCAGCGACGGGCCTTTTTGCCAGGCCTTTGCGAGCAGGATGATGAGCCGCGCGATCATGGAACCGACTGAACGGAGGGGGCGTGGCGCGCGACCTTGCCCAGCGCCTTGCGCAATTCGGTGCGCAGCTCGGCGAAATCGCGCTCGATCCCGCCGGCCCGACCGATCAGGACATGATCGGCACCGACGACCCCGGCCTCCGGCAGCAATTCCCGCGCGAGTGCACGGAATCGCCGCTTCATGCGGTTTCGAACGACCGCATTGCCGATCTTCTTGGTGACGGTAATACCGAGACGCATGACAGGGTCGTCATCGCCGCGAGGCCGAACGAGCAGGACGAAGCCGGGCATGGGCGCCCGCCTGCCGCTATTGGCCGCCAGAAAATCCGCGCGGCGCTGAAGCACCGCGTAGGGAGTCCGGTTCAGGCCGACAGCTTCTTGCGGCCGCGCGCGCGCCGTGCCGCCAGCACCTTGCGGCCACCGGGGGTGGCGCTGCGCGAACGGAAACCGTGGCGCCGCTTGCGGACCAGGTTGCTCGGCTGAAAAGTGCGCTTCATTGTCTTTGCCTCAAATCCAAAACAAAAGGGCCGCCGAACCTGCGGCAGCCGCTATGGGGAGCGCGCTTAGGGAAAAGGCTTTGCCGAGTCAATCGCCGGCACGGCCTGTGCCGCCGATCCGATCGATCCATCCTACAATAATTTCGTTTCGGGCGATGGCTCTTTTTTGTTTCATGGGCGTTCGGCGCGGCGAAGAGGTTCCTGATGAGGAGAATGCCATGCGCCGCTCCATCCTATGCGCGCTCCTGTTGCTGCCCGCACTGAGCGCCTGCGGAAAGACCGATGACCGGCTGAAGGCAGTCGAGGAACGGATCGGCAAGCTCGAACAGTCGATCGCCGCGCGCCAGGCCGTGACGCTCAAGCCCGGGGCGGCGGGCTATGGCATCCTCGAATCGGACATGGGCCGCATCGCGGTCACGATCGCCAATATCGAGCCCTATGCCGGCGGATCGCGGGTCACTCTCGATTTCGGCAATCCCACTGCCGCCCGCCTGTCGGCGATGAAGGCCCGGATCGAATGGGGCTCGAACGATGCCAAGGGCCTCCCGATGGCAGCGGCTGCGAGCCAGTCGTTGAGCTTCACCGCCCCCGAGCCGTTGCCGCCGGGAAGCTGGAAGCAATATGTCGTGGACCTGCCCGGCGTGGCGCCGGCCCAGCTGGGCTGGCTGCGCGTATCGGCGTTCGAGAGCGGCACCGTCGACCTGCTGAGCCAGTAACGAGGTGCCCCTCGATAGCCCGGGATTCGCCTCGCTGTCCGAAGCGGTATATGCTGAGCCCATGACAGGGGCCGTCACCAGCGCGATCGATAAGTCGGCGCTGACCGAAATCTACATAACCGACGCGCTGCCATCCCGCGCGCCACGCGCGGCTGACCCCGGCCGCGAAAAGCGGGCCATTCTGGATCTCGCCGCAACCATGGCGGATAATCCGGCCGAGGTGCTTCCGCGCTTCGTGTCGCTGGCGATGGAGATGACCGGCAGCACATCCGCCGGGCTGAGCCTGTACGAGACGGATAATGACGCGCCGGTCTTCCGCTGGCGTCACCTGCACGGCCTGCTCGCCCCCTTCGAAAATGCGACGACACCGCGGGATGACAGCCCATGTGGGGTGACGCTCGATCAGAACCGTACCGTCCTGGCGCATCATCCCGAGCAGATTTACGACTGGATATCGGCCGAGAATCTGATCATTCCCGAGGTGCTTCTCCAACCGCTCTACATCGGCAGCACCGAACCGCTCGGCACATTGTGGGTGGTCGCCCCCGAAGAAGGCTATTTCGATCCTGGCCACGCCCGCATCACCGCCGAACTGGCTGGATTCGCGGGACAGGCGCTCAAGATGATCCGCGCCGAGGAACGGCTCCAATCAGCGCTCTCCGATCAGGAGATGCTGACGATGGAGATGAGCCATCGTCTCAAGAATCTGTTCGCGGTGACTGATGGCATGATACGCGGCAGCGCGCGCGCCGCCGAGTCCGTCCAGGCCATGGCGGACTCGTTGTCAGGTCGTCTGCACGCACTGGCCAGCGCGCACGCCCTGGTACGTCGGCAGGCCCCGAGGGCGGGTGACAGCGCGCGCCACACCGATCTGAACGACCTGATCGGCGCGATCGTCGAGGTGCACGACCCTGAAGGAAGCCGCTTCGCCTTGCAGGGTGAAAGCGTGGTGTGCGGCGACCAGGCGACGACGGCCCTTGCGCTGGTCGTTCATGAACTGGCGACCAATGCGACGAAATATGGCGCGCTTTCCGGGCCAGCCGGCCGGGTTGCCGTCCACTGGTCGATGGATGGCGAAAACCTGTCGCTGACCTGGGTCGAACAGGGCGGTCCCCCACTTCGCGGCACGCCGGGCCGGAAAGGCTTCGGCACGGCCCTGATCGCGCGCACGATAGAAGGCCAGCTGCGCGGCAGGCTCGATCTCGACTGGACCGGCGACGGCTTGCGGATGCGCGCATCGATACCGCAGGCCAGGCTTCAAAGCTGAATCAGCCCGACACGCCGACCTCTTCAGATGCCCTTAACCAATATTGGTCCATTGCGGACCGAGTGTAGGGTTGCGTGAGAAGAATGATGTCCAGCGAGATCGGCCCAGGAGTCGACAAGGCCAGCGACGGCCGGGCATGGGCGGCGTTGTGCCGCTCGCAGGCGGTTATCGAATTCGATCTGTCGGGCACCATTATCTGGGCCAACGACCTGTTTCTGAACGTGATGGGCTACACGCTAGGCGACGTCGTGGGTTATCATCATCGCATATTCTGTAGCGAGAATGACGTTCGTGCGCCGGCATATGCCTTGTTCTGGAAGAAACTTGGCCGCGGTGAATTCGATGCCGGCGAATATAAGCGCTTCGGAAGGGACGGCCGCGAGGTCTGGCTGCACGCGACCTACAACCCCGTATTGGACGCCGATGGACAAGCCCACCGCGTCCTCAAGATCGCCACGGACATCACGCAGGCGAAGCGCGAGCGGGCGGACGATATCGGCAAGCTCGCGGCGATCGATCGGTCGCAGGCCGTGGTCGAGTTCGCGCTCGACGGCACGATCCTGGCCGCCAACCGGAATTTCCTGCGAATCTTCGGCTATGAGGAAGCCGCGCTGATCGGCCGGCATCATCGCATATTATGTGATGAGGCCCTGGTTCGCACGCCCGAATATCAGACGCACTGGCAGCGCCTGGCGCGGGGCGCGTTCGACGCGGGACGCTATGCTCGCCGCGCGCGCGACGGCAGCAGGGTGTGGATACAGGCAAGCTATAATCCGGTACTCGACGCCGATGGCCGCCCGTGGAAGGTCGTCAAATTCGCCAGCGACGTGACCCATCAGGTCCAGCTCGAACAGGAGGTGGAGGCCCGACTTGCGGAGAGCAATGCCTTCCGTGACCGGCTGGAGGCACGCGGCCAGGATTTGCGCGATATGATCGACAAGGTCTCCCTGATCGTCGCGAGCATCAGCGAAATCGCCAACCAGACCAAGCTGCTCGCGCTCAACGCCACGATCGAGGCGGCACGCGCGGGTGAGGCGGGTCGCGGCTTTGCCGTCGTCGCGAGCGAGGTCAAGAAACTGGCAAGCGATACGCGAAACGCCACCCAGGCCGCCACCCGGATGATGAGCGAACGCATCGCGGCCGTCGCCGCGCACGACTGAGCCCACCGCTCGCGGGGTGGTATCGATCACCACGTGCCGCTAAGCAGCGCGGCATGGACGACAATCCGAACCGATCCGCGCCCTGGCGTACCGAGGCGCGCGCGCTGCTGTCGCTCAGCGTGCCACTGGTCATCGGCAATCTCGGCTGGTCGGCGATCGCGGCGACCGACCTGCTGCTGCTCGGGCGGCTCGGGCCGGATGCGGTGGCGGCGGGATCGCTCGGCCTCAATCTCTATACCGCCTTCCTGATCTTCGGCATCGGCCTCACCACCGCCGCCTCACCGCTGATCGCCAGCGAGCGCGGCCGGCGGCTGCATTCGGTGCGCGATATCCGCCGGACCGTTCGCCAGACGATCTGGGCGGGGGCCGCGATCTGCATACCCGTCTGGCTGCTGCTCTGGCATAGCGAGGCGATCCTGATCCTGCTCGGCCAGGACCCCGAACTCTCCGCCGGCGCGAGCGATCTGGTGCGGAGCCTGCAATGGGCGCTGCTGCCCTATATGGGCTTCCTGGTGCTGCGCAATTTCGTCGCGGCACTGGAACGGCCGATCTGGGGCGTGATCGTCACTCTGGCCACCGTGCCGTTCAATCTGCTGGTCGGCTGGGCGCTGATCTTCGGCCATCTTGGTTTTCCGCCGATGGGTCTGCACGGCGCCGGTCTGGCCAGTCTGATCAGTTCGGTATTCATGCTGATCGGCATGATGCTGGTCGTCAGCCTCGATCGGCGTTTCCGCCGCTATCATTTGCTCGGCCGTTTTTGGCGCGCCGATTGGGGACGCTTCCGCACGGTCTGGAGAGTCGGGCTTCCCATCGCCATAACGCTGGGGCTGGAGGTTACGGTATTCAACGCCGCGGTCTTCCTGATGGGGCTGATCGGCCGAGCCTCGCTCGCTGCCCACGCGATCGCGATCCAGATCGCGGCCCTCTGCTTCATGGTGCCGATGGGGATCGGCCAGGCGGCGACCGTGCGGGTGGGCTATGCCCATGGCCGGCGTGATCGGGCGGCCGCCGGCCGCGCCGGCTGGCTCGCCCTGGGGCTCGGCACCGCCTTCGCGGTCTGTTCGGCCGCGCTGCTGATCGGCGCTCCCCGGCTGTTGATAGGCGGTTTCATCGATGTCGACCTGCCTGCCAATGCCGAAGTCACCCGGCTCGCCGTAGCCTTCCTCGGCGTCGCGGCTCTTTTCCAGCTGGTCGATTCCGCCCAGGCGGTGGGCGCAGGCGTGCTGCGCGGCTTGCAGGATACTCGTGTTCCGATGCTGTTCGCGGCGGTCGGCTACTGGGTGATCGGCATCGGTATCGGTACGCTGCTGGCTTTCCCGATGAAGCTTGGCGGGGTCGGCATCTGGCTGGGCCTCGCCGCCGGGCTCGGTGTGGTCGCGGTGCTTCTCGTCTGGCGCTGGTCATGGCGCGAGCGGCTCGGACTGGTTCCGCACTGACGCCTTTTGCTCCGCCCCCACCTTCTCTATGCAGGCGCCGATATGACCGCTTCCCTCCCTGCCCGTCCGCTCCGCCTTGGCACCCGCG
>SCUQ01000069.1 GCA_004297635.1 Rhizorhabdus sp.
GTACCGTTGAGCGGATCCAACGCCGCAGTCGGCCAGTCGATCGCCAATGCCGCGACGATGGCGCTGATCGATACCGGCAATAAATCGGTGCGGATGACGACCTATGACACCGCTCCGGGGGCTGCCGCCGCGGCGACGCGGGCGATCGCCGACGGCAACCGGCTGTTCCTTGGGCCGTTGCTGTCCGAGGATGCGGCTGCCGTGGCTGTCGCCGCGCGCAAGGCCGGAATTCCCGTCATTTCCTATTCGAACGATGCGGGCGTTGCCGGCAACGGCGTGTTCGTTATGGGCTTTTCGCCCGCCCAATCGATTGACCGGGTCGTTCATTATGCGAAGGGGAGGGGCGTGAAGCGCTTCGCCGCGCTGGTCCCGTCGGGGGTCTATGGCCGCAATGCGTCGACGGCGATCATCCGTTCGGTCGAAAACGCCGATGCCAGCCTGGTCGCGATGAAAAGCTATGAGCGCAATGCACGGTCGCTCCAGCGCGCCGTTGCCGATCTCGGCCGTACCCAGGGTTATGAGGGCGTGCTGATCGCCGATAATGCCCGGCTCGCGATCAGCGCCGTGCCGCTGATCCGCAAGATGTCTAGCGAGCAGGCCCGCATATTGGGCACCGAACTATGGGCAGCCGAGCCGGGTGCGCTCACCGCTCCGGCGCTGGCCGGGGCATGGTTCGCCAGTGTATCCGACACGCGCTATCGCCAGTTGGCCACTGCCTATCGGCGGCAGTTCGGCAAGGCGCCGTTCCGGCTTGCGAGCCTCGGTTATGATTCGATGCTGCTCGTCGTGAAGGTCGCGCGCGACTGGAAGGTCGGGGAGCGCTTCCCGGTCGATCAATTGCGCGACGAGGACGGGTTCGTCGGCGTCGACGGTGCGTTCCGTTTCGCCGCTAGCGGCGTGGCGCAGCGCGCGCTGGAAGTGGATGAGGCGAGCCCGGCTGGTGTAAAGAATGTGTCGCCGGCACCGGCGAACTTCAAGGAATGATAAAACTGACTGCTCGCCCGGGCGCCGCGCGATCGCGCGGCGTCCGGAGCGTGCAATCGTCAGAGCGCGAAGAGGAGGCCGACGGCCAGACTTTGCGCCGCAACAGCGAGGACGAACGAGGTCGCACCTTCGAAGTACCGCATGATTTTAACCCCTGCGAATAATTGTTTAGTTATGCTGCATCGCATCATTGTGCGCTGCAGCGGCCGGCTACGCCCGCCATCGAGTCGGGTCAATTTCGAACTGGGCAGCTACGATTGCAGAAAATGCAATTATAATGATTGCGATTTAATTAATCGCCTGTCACGCCGCCACGATGTCCGCGAGGATCGCGTCGAGCAGCAGCATTCCGGATTCGGTGACGCGAAGTCGCGCGGCTTCCATCTCGACGAGGCTCTGCCGTTCCAGACGCTCTATTGCTTTCCGTGAGACCAGATCGCCGGCATCGATGCCGCTGAGGGTTGCGATCCGATCGAGGTCCACGCCTTCGGCGAGCCGAAGACCCATCAGCAAAGCCTCCTGCGCCTTATGCGCGGGCACGAGCACGTCTTCCTGTTCGATGCCATGGCCGTTCGCCGCCACGCGCGCGAGCCAGTTCTCCGGTTTGCGGCGGCGCACCGTGGCCAGGCCGTTGCGCCGACCATGTGCGCCGGGACCAATCCCAGCATAGGTGCCGTAGCGCCAATAGGTCAGGTTATGGCGGCTTTCCGAGCCGGCGCGGGCGTGGTTTGATATTTCATAGGCAGGCAGGCCGGCCGCAGCGGTCATCGCGCGCGTCTGTTCGAACAGTTCGGCGGCGCGATCGGGATCGAGCGGGACCAGTTCGCCGCGGGCGAAACGCGTGGCGAACTGGGTTCCGGGCTCGATAGTGAGTTGGTAGAGCGAAAGATGCTCGGTACCGAAGCCGAGCGCCCGGCCCAGTTCGGCTTCCCAGGCCTCGGCGCTCTGCTCCGGCCGCGCGTAGATCAGGTCGAAGCTGACCCGGGAAAAGGCCATCTGGGCGGTGTCGAGGGCGGCCAGGCCTTCCCGGACATCATGGGCCCGGCCCAGCCACTGCAGCATCTTGTCGTCAAGCGCCTGAAGGCCCAGCGACACCCGGTTGACTCCGGCGCGGGCGATATCGCCGAAACGGGCGGATTCGACCGAGGACGGGTTTGCCTCAAGCGTGATTTCGATGGCGGGATCGACCGCCCAATGGCCTGCCGCCGCGTCGATCAGCGCGGCGACGGTATCGGGCGGCATCAGCGACGGGGTGCCGCCCCCGAAGAAGACCGACGTCAGCCGGCGGCCCGGCAGTTCGCGCGCCTCATGGGCGAGATCGTCGAGCAGGGCCGCGCGCCACGCCGCCTGATCGACCTGATCGCGGACATGGCTGTTGAAATCGCAATAGGGGCATTTCGAGACGCAGAACGGCCAGTGTATGTAGAGCGCCAGCCCGTCGTCGGGTGGTCGCTGCGTCAAAACACCGCTGCTACCAGCTTGGCGAAGGCATCGGCGCGATGGCTCATCGCGTGCTTCGCCTCGGGCTCCATCTCGCCGAAGCTGATAGCGTGTCCCAGAGGCTGAAAGATCGGATCATAGCCGAATCCGCGTTCGCCTCGCGGCGGCCATGTGATCAGCCCATCGACCCGGCCCTCGAAGCTCTCGACATGGCCGTCGGGCCACGCGATCGACAAAGCGCAGACGAAATGGGCGTCATGACCGGCGTCGTCGCCCGCTTCGAGCAGGCGGGCATGAACCCGGCGCATCCCCTCGGCGAAATCGCGGCTGCCATCCGCCAACTCTGCCCAGCGCGCCGAGAAGATACCCGGCTCGCCGCCCAGCGCGTCGATGCACAGGCCGCTATCGTCGGCAAGCGCGGGCAGGCCGGTAAGGTCGGCCGAGAAACGCGCCTTCAGTTCGGCATTGGCGATAAAGCTGGTGCCCGTCTCTTCCGGCTCGGGCACGCCGAGCGCGCCGGCCGATACCGTCTCGATCCCGAACGGCGCCAGCAGCTCGCCGATCTCGCGCAGCTTGCCCTTGTTGTGGCTGGCGATGACCAGCTTGCCCGGCCCCAGCTTGCGGTGGGGCAGGCCGTCTGGCCCGGTGCTGCTCACCGGCCGGTGGCCTCGCGCTGCGCCGCGAAAATCTCGGTGCAGCCGATGCGGGCGAGACGGAGCAGTCTCAACAGGGCTTCCTCGTCATAGGTCGCGCCCTCGGCGGTTGCCTGAGCCTCGGCGATGTTGCCATTGTCGAGCAGCACGAAATTGGCGTCGGCGTGGGCGTTCGAATCCTCGATATAATCGAGGTCTAGCACCGGGGTTCCCTCATGAATGCCGCAGGAGACCGCCGCGACCTGCGCGGTTATGGGGTCTTCGGTCAGCGCGCCCGACGCGATCAGCTTGTCGACCGCGAGGCGGAGCGCGACCCAGCCGCCCGAGATCGAGGCGGTACGGGTGCCGCCATCGGCCTGGATGACGTCGCAGTCGATCACGATCTGGCGCTCGCCGAGCTTGGCCATGTCGACCACGGCGCGCAGCGAGCGGCCGATCAGCCGCTGGATTTCCTGGGTCCGGCCGGATTGCTTGCCCTTGGCCGCCTCACGGCTGCCGCGGGTATGGGTGGCGCGGGGCAGCATGCCATATTCGGCCGTGATCCAGCCCTGGCCCTTGCCGCGCAGGAAGGGAGGGACCTTCTCCTCGACCGAGGCGGTGACGAGCACTTTGGTATCGCCAAAGCTGATCAGCACCGATCCTTCGGCGTGGACGGTGAAGCCGGTTTCGATGCTGATCGCCCGCATCTGATCGGGGGTGCGGCCGGATGGGCGCATGGGAATTCCTTCTGATGGTTTGGGGGCCTCTTAGAGCCTGCCTCAAAATTCTCAATCGTCATGCTGAACTTGTTTCGGCATCCCCAAGCCGGGCCGATCCTGCGGCATGGATAAGCAGCTGGACGAACCACGCCGTTCTGCGCTCGATGCCCGGCCGATACTGAAACAAGTTCGGCATCACGGAAGGGGTAAAGCGGTTGAGCGAAGGCCGCAGCTTCACTATCTCTGTATCGTGAACGCAACGCCCATGTCCGAAATGTCGAGCCGCGCCCGCGATGTGTTTCGCGTCGTCGTCGAAAGCTATCTGGGCAGCGGACAGCCGGTGGGGTCGCGGACCATCTCCAAACTTGCTGGGCTGAATCTGTCACCGGCATCGATCCGCAACGTCATGCAGGATCTCGAGGAGCTTGGGCTTTTGGCCGCGCCGCACACGTCGGCGGGACGCATGCCCACCCAGAGCGGATTGCGCCTGTTCGTCGACGGAATGATGCAGACCGCCGAGGTTTCCGCCGAGGAGCGTGCCGCGATCGAGGCGCGGGCGGCGCGCGGCGGTCCGATCGAGGAAGCCCTCACGCAGACAAGCGCGATATTGTCCGGCCTGTCCGCCTGCGCCGGTATCGTGCTCGTGCCGCCCCATGAAATGGTGCTGCGCCAGTTCAGCTTCGTGCCGCTGTCGCGCAGCCAGGCCGTGGCGGTGCTGGTGGGCCAGGACGGGAGCGTCGAGAATCGCGTCGTCGATATTCCGGCCGACGTACCGCCCTCCGCGCTGGTCGAAGCAGGCAATTTCATTTCCGACCGCCTCGCCGGGCTGACGCTCAGTGAGGCACGGGCGCGAATCGAGGCGGAACTGGGCAAGGGCAGGGCGGCGCTCGATGCGGCTGCCGCCACGCTGGTCGAGCAGGGCCTCGCGCTATGGTCGCAGGATGGCAGCGCCCGGCCGGTGTTGATCGTGCGCGGGCAGGCGAACCTGATCGATCCCACTGCCGCCGCCGATCTCGAACGGGTCCGCCAGCTGCTGGACGAGATCGAGGGCAAGGAGGAGATCGCCCGTCTGCTTGACAGCGCACGGGGCGGCCAGGGCATCAAGATCTTCATCGGATCGGAGAACAAGCTGTTCTCGCTGTCCGGCTCTTCGGTGATCGCCGCACCTTATCGTGGCGGCGACGGCAGGGTGGTCGGTGTTGTCGGCGTGATCGGGCCGACCAGGCTGAACTATGCGCGGATCGTGCCGATGGTCGATTTCACCGCGCAGGCGCTGACCCGGATGATGACCTGACCCGCCGCTTGCGCCGTCTCGTCGAAGATATCGTGGATTTAGAATATAGAAAGTGATTTCAAGGATTTGTTATCGTATTCTTTGGTCCATGGTGAAGTATAGATATAATACAGTATTAGAATTCCCGGTCGGTGGATCGGTCAAAATATACAAATAAATCCGGGTGTATCGGTTAATAAATTCATAATTTATAGTAATGTTAATCGTTGTTTGGTCATGTCGTGAAATGGCGTTGTACCGCAGCGAGGTCTGAACTAAACTCGGCGTAGTGCGTTGCGGGTCGGGTGTTCGCTTGGGTCTTCCGAGGAGAATATCGGTGCGTCGTGCGGCTGGGTCTTTTCCTCCATACCGGATCATTCTGCCGTATCGGATAGCCCTGCCAGGCTCATTTTCTTCTTCCCGTGATCCATCCGCTACTGTAGCAAAATCCGCTTGTTTGCCGGGGCATCGGGGGGAAGAGCATTGGCACGGGGTTCCATGGCGCTTGCCTTTTCCGGTCGTGAATATCCTTCGGTTACGGTCAAGGAGCGTCACAAAGTGAGCGCTCTGCAGACTGCCGATACGCTCATCGCCAAGGCTGGCATAGACACGGGCCAGGATGTGCTCTCATTGGCTGCGCAGTTTGATATATCCATCGTCCGTTCCTTCGCTCCGGACCAGGCCGGCTACGCTCCATCGCAGGATGTTCTTGTCATCTCGCCAGATGTGTTGGGAAACGATATGCGGCGGGAGGTCGCGGCCCGAATCGCCGAGAAAATCCTAGCAGGGGCACGATGGAACGCGCCGAGCGAACCGGTGATCGCTGCCATGAAAGCGCGTCTGCTAGTCCCGCGGGAGGCATTCGAGCGCGCCTGTAATATTATGGGCGGCGATCTCGACGAACTGGCCGAGATGTTCGGTGTGCATCCGCAGGACGTTCAAGCTCTGACGAGCGATCAGATCGTTTTGAATCCCTGAACATCGATTCTTCCAATGCATATCAACACCGAGAGTGTTCCCGATCGCCTGCATCCGACGCTGAAGCTCTTCTTGAGCGCCGATATCGTCGGATCGACGGCGCTGAAACAGCCGTTCGACCTCGATAAGCCGGATGACGCGGATTCATTCCGTCTTTGGTCGTCAACGATCAAGAACTTCTACGTGGAGATGACTAAGGCGTTCCTGCGCGAGCAATGGGACCAGCGGAAAGTCGACGTGGCGAAGGCGCTGTACCTGGATGATCGGGAGGCGGCGAGCGCCAAGCATCTGCTTGGGCCACCGCCAGTGATATGGAAGACGATCGGTGACGAGATCATCTTCACGAAAGATCTGACGGACGATCTCCAGATATGGATCGTGCTTGAGGCATGGTTGGCGGCCACGACTCGCGTTCGCAATTCCCTGCGAACCCTGGGCGTCGGGCGGGGTGCTGTGCTTGATCTGAAAAGTACGGCATGGCTTGCCGGTTTTCCGGTTCGCAATCACACTGTTTACGGCCCCTCGACCGGCGAAGACAGCAGCCGGGCGGGCAATGTCGATTATATTGGACCCGCGATCGATATAGGGTTCCGGCTATGCCAGTTGTCGACCGCGCAGCGGTTTCACCTCAGCGTCGACGTGGTCTATTTCCTTTCTTCCACCACCGCCTTTTCTTCGTATGACGATGGTTTGCGGCGCTATCTTCTTGCTCGGCCGGGGCGCGTCGAGGAGCAGTTCGGCACCATCCAAGTTTATTTCGGGGGAACGGAATATCTGCGGGGTGTAATGGGAGGAACGCACTATCCCAAATTCTGGCTGGACGTTCACCATTCGGATTCTCTGGAAAAAACCGAAAGGGACCTGGTGAAGCCGCCACAAATGCATTCCGACTGGGCAGCGTTGAAGATATATTGCGAGAAATTTTACGAGGACAGGAAGAAATTTCTGTTCAAGCCGTTTATAAACGGAAAATCCTTTTCGGCCTCGACCATTCACGGAAACTATCAGCGTTTCTTCGATCAGGTTGTAGGGCGGATGGACTTCCGATGACCGTCCGGAACCGGAAAATGCTCAGCGATCGTTGTTGGCGCTGCTCTTCGAGACGAGCGCGAGGACTTCCTCCTCGCTGATCATGTCCTCGAACTGGATGCCGAAGCGGTTGCCCTCCACCCAGCGGACGATGCCGGGAACCTCGAAATTCTGGCGCTCCAGCAACAGCCGGCAGCCTATGGGCGGCGGTGGCGACGCGCTGAGCATCGCACCGCCCTGCGATACGTCGAGCAGCACGCCGCTGGCTTCCCCATGGACCGAGAAGAAGGTCGCGGCGAGCATGATCCGATGGCGTCCGAAGCGACGGCCATCCGCAACTTGCTGCTCTTGCTCCGCAAAGGCCATCCGTCCGTCGTTCCCAGAATCCGATTCATTCCAATCACGCAATCATCCCAGATTATCGCTAATGAATCGCTAATGGACCGGTGCGATAAGGAGTTTTCCGAAGGCGGGGTGGGCATGTTATGCTGTCGGCGATGACCGTCCCGGACCCCAGCGAGAGCTCCATCGTCGCCCCGCGCGGCGGCGATCTGGTGCGCCGTCATCGGCTTTCGACGCGCATCTGGCACTGGATCAATGCCGTCACCATCTTCGTGATGCTGATGAGCGGGCTGATGATCTTCAACGCGCATCCCCGGCTTTACTGGGGCCAATATGGGGCGAACCACGACCGCGCCTGGCTGCAGATCGGTGCGACCGGCGATGAGGGGATCGTCCGGATCGGCGAGGTCCGGATTGCCACCACAGGCGTGCTCGGCCTGTGGAAAGATAGCGAGGGTGTGGTCAAGCGCAGGGCCTTTCCCTGGTGGGCGACGATCCCGTCGAGCTACAGCCTCGCCGATGCCCGGCTCTGGCATTTCTTCTTTGCCTGGGTGCTGGTGACGCTGGGTATCGCCTATGCGGCGATCAGCCTGGTCAACCGGCACGTCCAGCGTGACCTGCTGCCGCGTCGCGATGAGCTTCATCCGCGCCATATCTGGCATGATATCAAGGCGCATGCCCGGCTGCGCTTCCCCACCGGGCTGGCGGCGCTGCGCTACAATATCCTCCAGAAGCTCGCCTATCTGTCGGTGCTGTTCGGGCTGATCCCGCTGGTGATCCTGACCGGCCTAACCATGTCGCCGGGCGTCAACGCCGCCTGGCCGTGGCTGCTCGATCTGTTCGGCGGGCGGCAGTCGGCGCGATCGATCCATTTCCTCTGCGCGGCGGGCTTCGCGCTGTTCATCCTCGTCCATCTGCTGATGGTGGTGCTGGCGGGGCCGATCAACGAGATACGATCGATGATCACCGGGCGATACCGGCTGCCGAGGGAGCGCGACCAATGATCACGCGGCGCGGGCTTATCGGATCGCTGGCGGCCGGCGCGGGCGGACTGCTGCTGTCGGGATGCAACAGGATCAACGCCGACCCCGCTGTGCGCTCGCTGCTGCAAAGCGCGGAGGGGCTGACGATGCGCGCCCAGCGGCTCATCGCCGATCGCAGCGCGCCGGCGCGCGAATTCACGGCCGCCGATCTGTCGCCGGTGTTCCGGGCCAATGGCACGCGCCAGCCCGCGGGACCGGACTATGAAGCCCATCGCCTCGCCGGATTCGCCGACTGGCGGCTGCGGATCGACGGGCTCGTGGCGCGGCCGCAGTCGCTGTCGATGGCGCAGATCCGGTCGATGCCGCATCGTACCCAGATCACCCGGCATGACTGCGTCGAGGGCTGGAGCGCGATCGGGCAATGGACCGGCGTACCGCTTCACCTTCTGCTCGATCGCGCCGGTCTGCGCAGCCATGCCCGCTACCTGATCTTCCACTGTGCCGACCGCTATGCCCAGGCCGACTATTATGAGAGCATCGACCTGATCGATGCCTTTCATCCGCAGACGATCCTGGCCTGGGGACTCAACCGCGAACTGCTGCCGGTGGGCAATGGCGCGCCGCTGCGCCTCAGGGTCGAACGCCAGCTTGGGTACAAGCACGCCAAATATGTGCGGCGGATAGAAGCCGTCGAGACGCTCGCTTCGGTCGGCCTAGGCAAAGGCGGCTATTGGGAGGATCATCACGACTATGCCTGGTATGCGGGAATCTAGGCGCTCATAGGCTCCGATCTTATTAGGATTCGGCCTTACGGTCGGGCGGTCGGGCGACGGCTATCGATCAGCGTGAATAGCCCGACACCGCCGATGACAAGCGCCGTGC
>SCUQ01000070.1 GCA_004297635.1 Rhizorhabdus sp.
CGCAAAACGGCAAATATGCAAAGGGCCCCGATCGGGGCCCTTTGCATATCATCCGCGCTCATCTTCAATGGCCTGCTTTTACTCCGCCATCATGGCCTGGAATCCGACCGCCGTTGACATGAAAGCGCGATCCTCGAGCATCCCGCCGTCGAAACATGTGCGGTGATCGGCAGCCCCGATCTCGAACGGGGCGAGATCGTCAAGGCGTTCATCGTCCTGCGCCGCTCCTTCGCCGCGTCGGATGACCTGACCCGCGAAATCCAGGCGCATGTGAAAATGACGACGGCGCCCTACAAATATCCGAGGGCCATCGAATATCTGGCAGAGATGCCGAAGACCAACACCGGAAAGATCAATCGCCTCGAACTTCGCCAGATGGAAACCGCACGGGCGCGCTGATGTTCTTGCCGTTGGCGATCAGGCTTCGATGAACGTAGACTCGCGTGTCACCTTCTCGTCGATGCTCATATTCGCCAGTTCGCAGCCGCGCTGGAAATCATCGATGTGGCGGCTCATCCAGCTACGCGCCTCCCGATCGTCACCGGCGGTGATCGCGTCGAATATCTTCTGATGCGCCAGCAGGAGACGCTCGCCCGCGTTCAGCTTCGTCAACACTTCGAGGAAGGCCGGGTAGAACAGCCCACTGATCGCTTCGTGCGATGCCTGCAGCGCGCGGTTGTCAGCGGCTTCCGCAATGAGATCGTGGAACTCGATGTCGAGTTCGGTCAGCAGCCGCCGGTCGTGCAGATTGGCTTTCGTCCGCTCCAGATTGTCCGCGATCCTGTCGCGCGTTTCCGGAGAGATTTTGAGCGCGGCCGCGGCGGCCGCCATCGGCTCTAGCTCGGCCATGACCTCCGAAAGTTCGCGGAAGGTCACTTCCTGCAGGATCATCGTGGTCTGGAGCCGTTTGCTGAGCTTGCTGCGATCGGGAACCGACACGAACAGCTTCTTGCCGCCCTGCTTGCGACGCACCAGCCCGTTCTGCTCGAGAAGCCGTATCGCTTCCCGCACGGTCGAACGGTTGACGCCCAGCTGGGATGCCAGAGCCAGCTCGGACGGCAGGACTTCGCCAATGGCGATCTCCCCCTGGACGATCTTGTTCTCGATGAGCTGCTCGACCAGCAGATAGGCCGGAACATTCTGGAGGGGTTGCAACTCAACGGGCATGGTCTCTTCCTCTTGGCGGGCGGTGCCGATGTCGTCCTGTCATCCGGCCGTCCGTCCTACATTCGATCACGAGCATGCCGAGTCTGCCGACCAGCAGATCGGCGGGCTGCCCGCATGGTTGCGCAGCTAAGCGATCGGTGCGGCTTCTTCGGCCGGCTGCACCACCCCCGCTTCCAGCAGCGCGGCATTGGCGGCCCTGAACGCACTCAGCCCCGCCGGAAGCCCGCAATAGACCGTGGCATGGGCGAGCGCAGCCTGAATCTCATCGACAGTGGCGCCATTGGTGAGCGCGCCCGCCGTATGATGCTCGAGTTCGGAAGGACGATCGAGTGCCGTCAGCAGCGCAATGGTGAGCAGGCTGCGCGTCTTCCGGTCCAGCCGTTCGTCGCTCCACGCATAGCCCCAGCCCCACGCCATGGTGAGCTTCTGAATCTCCATGCTGAAGGCGTTGGCCTCCGCCAGCGAACGGTCGACATAATCCGCCCCGACGACCTCCCGCCTTATGGCGAGGCCGCTCTGCGCGAGCAGATCGACCGCATCCTTCGGTCCGGCCATATTTCTTTCTCCAAAGGTCGATGGTTTCAAATACGGTGCCTCACGCGCCCGATGGCGGATCGGGAAAAGCAATAGGAAGCCCGGATGGAAAAGAAGTTGCGCTGGGCATTCTGGCTATGTGCGACAGGCGGCACCGCGGTGCCGACCCGTGATCATGGGCGTATCGGCGCCGGGCGATACGCGAATGGCCATTCGAAATCATTGTCGGACAATAGCACCGTCTGCAACAGCGATCAAACGTCGCCCTGGCGATGGCCCGCAGGTGATCGGACCCGACGATCAGACGCGCTGCCGGGTCATTGCGGCTTCGCCAGAAAGGCGATCAGATTGGCCCGATCCTCTGCCTTTGAAAGGCCTGCGAAGAACATCCTGGTCCCGGGCACCCTCGCGCGTGGATTGGCCAGATAGGCGTCGAGTTCGGGCATCGTCCATATAATGCCGGATGCCTTGAGGGCGGGGGAATAAGCATAGTTCGTTACCGTGCCGGCCTTGCCGCCTACGATGCCCGACAATGTCGGCCCGATGCGATTCTGATCGGCGATGACCGAATGGCACGGCGCGCATTTCGCGAACACCGATTTGCCGGCGATCGGATCACCGGCAGGAGCAGCGGCGGCCGACGTCGCGAGCCCCATCACCAGCGCGCAGGCGATCATTCGCCGCCCCGCTGGTAGAGCAACACAGATATGCATTATTCATTCCCCCGATAAAGGGGAGCGCGCAATGTCGCGGCCGATGATCAGCCGCTGTATGTCGCTGGTGCCCTCATAGATTTGGGTGACGCGAACGTCGCGGCAGTAGCGCTCGACCCGATATTCCCGCAGATATCCGTTCCCTCCGAATATCTGCAGGGCGTCCGAACAGACCTTCTCCGCCATTTCGGATGCGAACAGCTTGGCCATCGAGGCTTCCCGGATGCAGTCATGCCCTGCCTGACGCTGCGCCGCGGTGCTGATGTAGAAATTACGGGCGATCTCGATCTGGGTGGCCATATCCGCGAGCCGGAACTGGATCGCCTGCAGTTTGATGATCGGCGCGCCATAGGCCTCACGCGACCGGGCATAATCGAGCGCGGCGGCATAGGCGGCCTGCGCGATGCCCACCGCCTGCGCCGCGATCGCGATCCTTCCATCGGCCAGGCCGGACATGGCATGCCGGAAGCCCCGGCCTTCCACGCCCAATATGTTCGCAGCGGGAACGCGGCATTCGTTCAGCTCGACCCGAACGGTTTCGGAGGAATGCTGGCCCATTTTCGCATCGACATGGCTGCCGTCATAGCCCGGCGTGTCGGTGGGCACGATGAAGGCGGTGATGCCCTCGCGGCCCAGCGCGGGATCGGTGAGCGCCCAGACCAGCACCACCCCCGCCGTCTTGCCGTTGGTGATAAGATGCTTGCTGCCGGTGATGACGAAATCATCGCCGTCGCGACGCGCGACCGTACGGATCGCCGCCGCGTCGGATCCCGCCTGCGGTTCGGTCAGGACGAAAGAACCGATCGTCCGTCCCGCAGCCATTTCGGGCAGGTAGCGCGCCTTCTGCGCTTCGGTTCCGAAGCGGGCGAGCATCAACGTCGCGCCAAGACTATGGACATGCATGGTCGTCGACACGCCGGCATCGACCGCGGCGATCTCCTCGAGAGCGAGCGAATAGCCGAGGATTCCGCAACCCCGTCCGCCAAACGCCGAGGGGACGAGCAGGCCCATGAAACCCATACGGCCGAGCGCATCGACCGCATCATTCGGAAATCCACCACGTTCGTTCCGGCCATCCGCATCGGGCGCCAGCAACCGCGCGGCGGCATCCCGCGCTTCGTCCCGCAAATTAGCCTCGCCGTGAGTCAGCAGAGATGGCGCGACATCCGGCTTTGGGGTCTTGAATCCTTCAGACATCTATCTGTCGTCCTGGCGAGCATAAGCACATCCATCCTGGGG
>SCUQ01000071.1 GCA_004297635.1 Rhizorhabdus sp.
GCTCTTCCGATCTGGCCAACCTCCGGGTGGCGCAGGCCAGTCTCGACAATAGCCGCCAGACCTATCTGCAGGTGGTGGGCAAGTTCCCGGATCGGCTCGATCCGCCGCCGGCACTGCCGGGCCTGCCGGGTTCGTCCGACGATGCGGTCGATCTGGCGATCGCCAACAATCCCGATCTCGCCGCCGCGAAGCAGGCGGCCAAGGCAGCCGAATATGACATCGGCGTAGCCGAAGCCGCCCGCATGCCCCGGATTTCGGCCTTCGGCACCGGCGACTATGTCGATTATCGCGGAACCTTGGCCGGCGGTGCCACCGGGGTGAAGCAGATCGACAAGACCGCGACCGTCGGTTTCCAGGCTCAGATCCCCATCTATCAGGGCGGTGAGCCGGGCGCGCGGGTCCGCCAGGCCCAGGCGCGCAAAGGCCAGGCGATCGAGGCGCAGACGGCGGCGGAGCGCGCGGTGATCGCCCAGGCGCGGATAGCCTTTTCCCGCTATCAATCCTTTCTCGAGGTGATCGATTCGTCGCAGGCCGCCGTGTCCGCGAATGAACTTGCCCTCGAAGGCACCAGGGCCGAGCAGAGCGTCGGCACCCGCAACGTCCTCGATGTGCTCAATGCCGAGCAGGAATTGCTGAATTCGCGTTCGACGCTCGTCTCGGCCAAGCGCGATGCCTATGTCGCCGGCTTCGCCCTGCTGGCGGCGATGGGACGCGCCCAGGCCAAGGATCTCGGGCTGGACGGCGGCTCGCTCTACGATCCGATCGCCAACTATAAGCGGGTCCATGGCCGCATCTGGGACTGGGACAGCGATCCCCGGCCCAAGCCGGTCGCGACGTCGACTAGGGCCGAGCC
The DNA here is from genome assembly GCA_004297635.1 of Rhizorhabdus sp. Taxonomy (GTDB): domain Bacteria; phylum Pseudomonadota; class Alphaproteobacteria; order Sphingomonadales; family Sphingomonadaceae; genus Rhizorhabdus. The sequence goes on from SCUQ01000071.1 coordinate 854, forward strand.
GAGTGTTTCGGCGGTGCCGGTACACAGGCCGGTGGAAAGCCCCGCGAAATAGCTTATATTCGGCCGATGGCCGACCCGCGTCCCGAACCGTCGATGGAAGATATTCTCGCTTCCATCAAGCGTATCATCGCCGATGAGCCGGGTGCGGCCTCCCCACCCAGGCCAGCACCGACGCCCCCCGCGCCGGCGGCGCCGCGCATGGCCGCGACATCGCCACAGGCTCCGCGCGCACCCGATCGTGATGTGCCGCCGCCGTGGCCGGCGCGCACCGATCCGACCGCAACGCCCGAATCCGTGTTGGACCTGACCGATCGCGCGCCCGAAGCGTTCAGACCGCGCACCCCTCCACCGGTCCCCGCCGCGACGCCGGAGCCCCCGCCAGTCCAGCGCGCGGTCGAACGGCTTCGCCAGGCCGAGTCGGAGTTGCCTCCGGCAACGCCGCGCCCCGTGCCGCGCGATCTCCTTCCGCGCACGCCGACGCCGCGCCCCAGCGGTGGCGATATCACGCTCGATGCGCTGGTCCGCGAGATGGTCCAGCCGATGCTGGCGGACTGGATCGAGAAAAATCTGCCCGACATGGTCGAGCGTATGGTTCAGGCCGAGATCCGCCGGATGATCGACAAGGAAGCCTGAGCCACGCGGACGCACCGTATCGCGCTACTGACAGGATTGTTGGCTGCGGCGGGTCTTTGGTCTATCCGATAGAGATGCAGAAACTCCCGCTTGTGGCCATGGGCCTTATCGCGGGCATCGGCGCTACCGCGCATGCCCGTCCTCTCACCATTCAGGATGTCGCCGGTTTCTCCCGGATCGGCGCCGCAGATGTCTCCCCTGACGGCCGCTGGCTGGTCTGGGATCAGCGCGAGACGGATTTCGCCGCCAATAAGGGACGGACGGATCTGTGGCGGCTCGACCTGACCAGGAAGGGGGCGGTTCCGGAGAAGCTCGCTGCCGATCCCGCCAAGAACGAGGGCGCGCCGGCGTTCACGCCCGATGGCCAATGGGTGTTCTTCACCGCCGACAATAACGGGAAGAACGCCGTGTGGCGGGTCGCCATCAGCGGCGGAGCACCCGAACTGGTCGCCGATCAGGACATCGGCGGCTTTCGAATCGCGCCGACGGGTGACAGGCTGCTCGTCTGGGCCGACCGGCCGGTCGGCGCCCGGTCGCTGGCCGAAACGAAACCCGAGAGCAAAGGCGGCAGCGCGCGCACCTACGACAATTACTTCGTCCGCCATTGGGACACATGGAGCGACGGGCAGCGCTCGCAGCTCTTCATACTGCCGCTGAGCGGCGGCAAGGCCAGCGGAGACGGTACCGCCGTCGCGGGCGGGCTGGTGGGTGACAGCCCGTCGAAGCCGTTCGGGGATGGCGGCGAGATCGCCTGGGGCCGCGACGGCAAGACGGTCTATTTCACGTTGCGCGAAGCGGGCACGACCGAGCCGCTGTCGACCAACCTCGATATCTTCGCAGCTGCTGCGGACGGCTCGGCCGCGCCGGTCAACCTGACCGATGCCAATGATGGGACCGATACGCTGCCGACGGTGTCCCCCGACGGCAAATGGCTCGCCTATGTCGCAATGAAGCGGCCGACCTACGAGGCCGACCGGCAGGTGATCCAGCTGCGCAACCTGACGACTGGCGCGGTCAGGTCGCTGACCGAGGGCTGGGACCGTTCCGTCGGCAGTCTCGCATGGAGCCGGGATGGCAGGACGCTCTATGTCACCGCGCAGGATACCGGCGATGAACCGGTCTTCGCGGTGGATGTCAGGACCGGCAAGCCGACCCGGCTGACCGGGGAGGGCACGGCCGGGTCGGTGCTCGCGACGCCGAAGGGCTATATCTACACGTTGAACGGCATCACCGCCCCGTCCGACTTCTATCAGGCGACAGGCAGGAAGAAGCCTGTCCGGCTGACCTCGGTCAACCGCGACAAGCTGGCCGGCATCGAGATGCCGGGTGTCGAGCATTTCAGCTTCAAGGGCGCCAATGGCGACACCGTCTGGGCCTATGCCGTGAAGCCTGCGGGGCTGGCGGCGGATGCGAAGGTGCCGGTTGCCTTCCTGATCCATGGCGGGCCGCAGGGTTCGTTCGGCAACAGCTGGTCCTATCGCTGGAACCCGGCAGTGTTCGCGGGGGCGGGCTATGGCGCGGTGATGGTCGATTTCCACGGGTCCACAGGCTATGGCCAGGCCTTCACCGATGCGATCAATCAGGATTGGGGCGGCAAGCCGCTCGAGGACCTGAAGCTGGGGCTTGCCGCGGCAACGGCGAAATATGGCTGGCTCGACGGCAGCAATGCCTGCGCGGCGGGCGGCTCCTATGGCGGCTACATGACCAACTGGATCGCCGGCAACTGGGCGGACGGGTTCAAATGCCTCGTCACCCATGCCGGCGTGTTCGATGCTCGCGCCATGGCCTATGAAACCGAGGAGCTGTGGTTCGACGAATGGGAGCATGGCGGCCCCTATCATGAGGTCGCCGCCAATTATGAGAAGTGGAACCCGGTAAACCACGTCACCGCGTGGAAGACGCCGATGCTCGTCCTCCACGGGGAGAAGGATTTCCGCATCCCGTACACCCAGGGGATCGGTGCCTTCACCGCAGCGCAGCGGCGCGGGATCGAATCGCGTCTGGTGATGTTCCCGGATGAGAATCACTGGATACTGAAGCCGAAGAACAGCATCCAGTGGTATGCCGAGGTGCTGGGATGGATGGGCAAACACACCGGGCAGAAATGAAGTGACTGGAAAAAGGGGCCGCCCCGGTCGGGCGGCCCCTCCGTCATGATGGTATCGGCGCTCAGTAGCGCTTCGCCCAGTCGGCCGGATAAGGCGGTGCCCAGGCGGGGCCGGCGACCCAGGTCGTGCCGCGTGGCGAGAAGCTTTCCTCGATCGTGCCGATCCGCTTCATCGCGTCGGTGGTCGCTGCCTGCTCGCAGGATGGCACGACACCGGAACTGGAGCCGCTCTCCCCGAGCTTTTCGCACAGATAACGCGCGGTCAGTTTGATCCGGTGGCGGATTTCGGCCCGGCCCGATCCGGTGCTGAGATCGAGATCATGATAGCTCACCGCTTGCGACAGGCTTTTCACGCTGTCCGGCATGGTGCCATATTGGCCGGTGACGACCAGTTCCTCCTCCGCCGACTGGGCGAGAAGCGGGGAGGGGACGGAGATGGTGATCAGCGCCGCGCCGGCGATCAGCCAAAGCGCGTTGGGGGGCAGTCTTTTTTTCATTGTCGCATCCTTCCTTACAGGCCGACCGACATATGATCCCCCCGGCAAGGCCGGCGCCCTGAAACGATCGAGCTTCGAAAGCTGTTCCCGGCGCCGATGGCCGGGCTGTGTCGCCGATCACCACCCCGGCTGTGGAAACGATCGATAAGCCTTGGATTGCAAAGGGGGCGATGGCGATGAAGCGTGTATGTATGGTGCTGGGTACATTGCTCCTCGTGGCGGCATCGGCGGCCTCGGCGCGGCCGATCGACTGTTCGAAGGCGACGGGGCGGCTTGAGAGCGAGATCTGCGCCGATCCGGTGATGCTGGACTATGACAGGCGCATCGCGACGGCCTATGATCGCGCGCTTGCGATTTGGGACGGCGCGATCGCACCTTATGTGCGCCGCGATCAGCAGCAGTGGCTGACCGGCTTCCAGACGATCGAACGGCTGGAAGCGGCGGTGGAAACCGAATGCGTGCTGACCGATCGGGAGTGTCTCCGTGCCGAGTTGCGCCGCCGCGTCGATGACATCGAAAGCGGCGCCTATGTGCATTCCGGTATCTATCGCGCGCCCAGCGGGCTGAAGCTGCTCCTTCATCCCGGCCATGCCAATGGTTACGCCGTCCGGATCTATGACCCCGTACGGACCGCCCAGGTGAACATCAGCACGGCGGACGCCGAACGCGCCGCCTTGTGGGAGGGGCCGCAAGCGATGGTGTCGACGATGGGTGACGCCAACGGCCTGCCTTTGCCCGTGGGCGACGGCTGCTCCCTGCGCCTGTTTCCCGAGCCGCTTGCGATCCGCGTCGTTCAGGCCGGGGCCTGTCAGGGCCACGATTTCGGCGGTGCCTATAGCCGCCTGCTCGACGAAACCCTCCAGAGCTATGAACTGGAGCTGCGATGAGCCCGGCCTAGTCGCGCAACATCCTGTCGACCCGTCCGGCGAGATCGTCGATCGCGAAGGGCTTGGTCAGCACCTCCATGCCGCGCGCGACATGGCCGTGGTTCAGCACCGCATTTTCGGCATAGCCGGTAATGAACAGCACTTTCAGGCCGGGGCGCATCGTGCGGGCCGCCTCGGCGACCTGGCGGCCGTTGAGCCCGCCGGGCAGGCCGACATCGGTGATCAGCAGATCGACCGTTCCGGCGGCTTCCAGCAGCGCCAGGCCGGAGCTTCCGTCGCCCGCTTCGATGCAGGCATAGCCAAGATCGCCCAAAGCGTCGGTGATCAGCATTCGGACGGTCGGTTCGTCATCGATCACCAGAACCGTCTGGCCGGCATCGGCCGGAACGGCCGGCGCGATATGGCGCCCCTCGCGCTCCTCGGCCTCGCCGAAATGACGTGGAAGATAGATGCATACCATCGTCCCCTGGCCGACTTCCGAATAGATGCGGACATGGCCGTGAGACTGCCGCGCGAAGCCATAGACCATCGACAGGCCGAGGCCGGTGCCCTCGCCGATCGGCTTGGTGGTGAAGAAGGGGTCGAACACGCGGTCGAGAATGTCCTTTTCGATGCCCGTGCCGGTATCGCTGACGCATATCGTGACATATTGGCCGGGTTCGAGGCCGCGCTCCTGCGCGGTGCGGTCGTCGAGCCATTTGTTACCGGTCTCGATCGTGATGCGACCGCCATGGGGCATCGCGTCACGGGCATTGATGCATAGGTTGAGGATCGCGTTTTCGAGCTGGTTGGCGTCGACCAGGCTGGGCCATAGCCCTGCTGCGGCGATCGTCTCGACATCGATCGCGGGGCCAACCGTGCGGCGTACCAGTTCGACGAGATCCGGCAGCAGCCCGTTGATGACGATGGGCTTCGGGGCCAGTGTCTGCCGCCGGGCAAAGGCCAGCAGCCTATGGGTCAAGGA
>SCUQ01000609.1 GCA_004297635.1 Rhizorhabdus sp.
ATGGGCAGCGCATGCGCGGCTTTGTCGATGCGACGGCTTACTTCAACGCAAACACTCCGACCGTCGCAACGATCTATCGTTATCGCCAGCGCGGCAGCGCTTTGTCCGGGTTCGGCCAGATCATGTGGGATATTGTTCCAACCCTCGAATTTTCGGCCGGCGGGCGGTATTCGTATGAAAAGAAATCGATCCCCCTGGCTGCCACAGGGACCAACGCTTCGCCCGGCCCCAATGTCGTGGTGCCCAGCGTTTCTTCCGTAAAATATAATGACTTCTCTCCCGAGATGACGCTGACCTACCGTCCCAGCCAGCGTCTCACGGTCTTCGGCTCGTACAAGCGTGGATTCTTGTCCGGTGGTTTCAACACCGGCTCTCAGAATGTCACAAGCGGGTTCGTATACCGGCCAGAAACCATCAAGGGTTTCGAGGGAGGCGTAAAGGCTTCACTACTCGACGGTAGGCTGCGCACCAATTTCTCGGCATATGATTACAAGGTCAGCAACCTTCAGGTCACAGTGACGGTCGATGTCCGGGCCGAGCTCCGTAATGCCGCATCGGTCAGAATGAAGGGTGCGGAATGGGACTTCTCCTACCGGACGCCGATCGATGGGCTATCGATCAACGGTGCCGTGGCATATAATCATGCGCGCTACGGCTCCTATCTGGCGAGCTGCTACGCCGGACAGCCGCAGCCTGGCTGCGCGCTTCGCCCGAGTCCGTTCATTCCAGGCACCAACTCCCTATCCCAGGTCCTGGACGGGGCGCAGGTTGATCGCGCACCTTCCTGGTCCGGTAACCTGGGCATGCTCTACGAAACACCTGTGAGTGCAGGCTACAAGATCGGTCTCGGCGGTAACATGACTTTCACCAGCGGGTATTTCACCAGCGTGACCAACAAGCCCGCCGGTCGCCAGCGTGCTTATCAGCTATTCGATGCTACGGTTCGCCTGGCTACCACCGACGACAAATATGAGATTGCCCTTCTGGGTCGCAATCTCACGAAGAAATATTATTTCGTGCGCAACAACGATGTTCCTTTCACCGGGGCCGGCACCGGCGGCGTTGCGGGCACAACCACACTTGCCGACACGGGGGCGCCGATCAGTCGTGGTCGTGAGATCATGCTTCGACTGACGGCAGGCTTTTAAGGCTTGACCGTCAAGGCGTGACATCTTGGTCCGTCCATAGCGCGGGGATGTGGAAACGTCGGTTACCCATCCCCGTCGCGCTGCGAGCGTGATCCAGGGCAGCGTGCTAGCGACCATCATTTCAAACTTCATCGGGTGATCGAGATGGATTTAGAACTGCATGGCAAGACTGCCCTCGTAACCGGAGGATCGCAGGGTATCGGTTACGCCACCGCTTCGGTTCTGGCGAATGAGGGATGTGACATCATCCTTGTCGCGCGCACCAAAGAGGAGCTTGAAGGCGCCGCTAAGACGCTCGGAGATCAATCCGGCACCTCGATCCTGCCGGTTGTGGCCGACCTTGCCCAGCGCGGCGTCGCGGAGAACTTGGTCAGCCAATTCCCGCATGTCGACATCTTGATCAATAACGCCGGTTCGATCAGCCCGGGCCGCCTCTCGGAGATCACGGACGAGGGATGGCGCACGGCGTGGGACCTGAAAGTCTTCGGCTACATCGACATGTGTCGTCACTTCTACGCCGCAATGGCCCAACGGGGTGGTGGGGTGATCATCAACGTGGTGGGGACGGCTGCACATGCCAAGGATCCAGCCTATATTTGCGGGGTCACCGGGAACGCCGCCCTGGTGGCGTTCAGCCAATCGTTGGGAAGCGACAGTCATAGGGATGGCATTCGCGTGATTGCGGTCAACCCTGGCCCGGTCGCAACTACGCGCCGGCTGCGTTACGAAGCCTATCTCGAGAAGAGCGAACGGGAGCGAGGGCCTTCGCTGCCTTTCAACCGGCTTGCCGAACCTGAGGAGATCGGTTCGGCCGTCGCTTTTCTGTGCTCGCCGCGTTCTGCGTACACGAGTGGAACAGCGCTTTCGATCGATGGCGGTCTTGCGGCCACGGTAGCGCCCATCTGATTTTGAGCCGAAAAAGGAGGCTGTCTGATGAACGATAAGCAAAATGTGGCGCGCGTGCTGCTGACTGGCGCGGGTAGTGGCTTCGGCCGTTCGATCGCAGTCGCTCTCGCAGCTCAGGGCTATGGCCTGCTCCTCGCTGATCGCGATTCCGCAGGGCTGGATAAAACCCTTTCGCTGATCGGCGAACCTAAGCGGGTCCAGATCTCGGTGACGGACCTCGCCGACGAGGCGGCGCGACGCGACCTGGTGGATAGGGCAGAGAGCATGTTGGGCGGGATCGATATCCTGATCAACAATGCGGGTGTGGGAGGTGGGCCGGCGAAATTCTGGGAAGCCTCTGCTGACGACGTGCAAGCCTGTATGGATGTAAATGGGGTTGCACCGCTACGTCTAGCCATGATGACAGCCCCTCGAATGGCGGAGCGCGGTTGGGGCCGTATCATAAACGTCACCACGAGCATTGGCACTATGTTCATGCTGGCTCCCTATGGGGGCAGCAAGGCGGCCAATGAGGCATTCATTGTGAAAATGGCAAGCGACCTGACGGGGACTGGCGTCACGGCAAACGCAATCCTGCCAGGAGGCGTCGCTGCAACAAGCATGGGCCTCAAAAGCGGACTGTCGAGGGAGCATATGCTTCCGCCGGAAGTCATTGTTCCGCCGGTGCTATGGCTTGCCTCCCGCCACTCAGATAATGTGACTGGACGGCGATTTGTCGCATCTGACTGGAACGCGGATCTACCTGTTCAGGAAGCTGCGGAGGCGGCCTCTGGACCTGCGGGATGGCCTGTCACGCAAGCGATCACGCAGGAAGCACTGCTGCGTCGTCCATGATGGGCTTGGCACAGCAACCCTCCTGCAGGGTAGGAAGATGGCGACACGGTGGGCTCGTCTCAGCGATAGCGATGGCCGTCGGCGGAAGGGTCGGCCATAGCAACCCTTTTAGGTGCCCCGGCGTCGCGAACGCGGTGACCTGCCGTGCCGCCCCGTATCCGCTGTGCTCGATCATGGTCTCATCGACACAGCCAGCGCAATCCTACTCGGCATGATGCCAGTTGTGCTCTCGGCTGCGTGCATCTCCGCATGCGGGCTTGCGGAATATTGTCATCCTTTCCGGCCTGAAACGATCTGAAGTGGAAAAGTCGGGACGCCTCCATGAGAAAGTCGCAATAATCACCGGCGGAGCGGGCATTATAGGCACAGCATCATGCAGGGTCTTTGCGCGCGAAGGCGCAAGCATTGCCATTGTCGATCTGGCCGATACCGGTGCCGACCTCGCCCGGGCGATCTGCGCAGATGGCGGGCGGGCCATCTTCGTCAAAACGGACGTCACCAGCGAAAATGCTCTGGCGAGGATGGTCGCGGAGGTGATCGGGGCTTTCGGACGCATCGATGTTCTTTTCAATAACGCAGGAGGGTCCGTTGCCGAGGATACCAGATCGGAAGAGCAC
>SCUQ01000072.1 GCA_004297635.1 Rhizorhabdus sp.
ATGGAAGCCTACCCCGCAGCGGAAATGAGGAAAATGCCCATGCCCAGAAAGGGTAAGCACGGTCCATTGTTGAACTTTGGCACGATTTTTGCTTTTGCCATGGCATCCCTGCTCGTCCCAGCTGCGGCATCGCTTGCCCAGACCGAAGCCACAGCCCCGGCCTCACCCCGTTCCAGCCCCGGAATACGGGGCTTTTCCTATGCCGATCTCGCCGATCTGGCCTTCTCCGCCCAGGTCGTCACCGGCGTAACGGTCATCAAGGCAGAGCGCTTGAAAGGGGAGCTGGCTCCCGGCCTTTCGGCCAGCAACGCCCGCTTTCTGATACAGGCTGAGACCGGAATGCTGCTCCGCGGCAGCGACGGCCTACCCGGTCAGATCAGCTATATCGTCGATGTTCCGCTCGATGCGAAGGGCAAGGCGCCGAAGCTGAAAAAAGCACGCTTCATCCTTTTCGCAGACAGGGTGCCGCAGCGTCCGCTGGAGCTCCGCCTCACTTCACCTTATTCTCAGCTCGACTGGACGCAATCGAGCGAATCGGTCCTGCGAATCCTCCTGACGGAGGCGAGTTCGGCATCGGCACCGCCATTTGTGACGGGTGTCGGCAACGCCTTCCATGTCCCGGGGGCGATTCCCGGTGAGAGCGAATCCCAGATTTTCCTCACCACGCCCGACAACCGACCGATCTCGCTATCGGTCCTGCGCCGCCCCGGCGAACAGCCGCAATGGGCGGTCGCCCTGGGCGAAATGGTCGATGACAGCGCGCGCGCGCCGGCGAAGGACAGCCTGCTCTGGTACAGGCTCGCCTGTTTCCTGCCCCCCCGCCTGCCCGGCCGCAGCATCGCCGCGCTGTCAGCCTCGAACGCGGAAGCGGTACGCCAGGACTATCAATATGTGCTGGCGCAGCTCGGCCCCTGCGGCCGGACGATCATACGCCAGCCCCCGGCGCCGGCTATACGCTAGCAAGAAGGCCACCTCGAGCGGGTGGTCCGCGCCCGCCGTCCGAGCGATCTAGAAGCTGCTCAGCTCGACCCCGACTGCCGCGCAGTCGGGATAGACGTCGGGCTTGCTGATCGAGATGCGCAGCCCTTTCACCCCGGCCCGCGCGGCCACCAATGTGTAGATATCCCGCGCCAGTGTCTCCTGGAGATTGTAGCGGCGCCCCGCTACCAGCGCGAGGATTTCGGTGCGCAGAAAGTCATAGTCCCAGGCGATCGCCACTTTGTCCTCCGCGGCGAAGGCGGCCTCCTCCAGCCAGACCTCGGCGGTGACGAACACCCGCTGCGGGTTGCCGACCTCGAAATCATGGAAGCCGATATCCACCGGGACGGCGAAATCGCGCAGCAATATCCGCCGGGTTCGCGGTAGCAGATGATCGGGCACGAGCCCGTCGAGCGAGGCGGGATCCATCACGGCTCCTGATCGAGATACTGAACATCGCGGGATAGACCCAGGAAGCGCTGTCCCCCGTCAAGCGTGATCGTCTGGCCCGTGATCGTCGGCACCGCGATCAGGAAGCGCAGTGCCGCCACGATTTCCGTGACGTTCACGCCGCGCCCGAGCGGATTGAGCGCGTGGACCTTTTCGAAGTTCTCGCGGCTTTGCGGCCCCGATACCAGCGTGACCGATGGCGCGATCGCATTGACCCGGATGCGCGAGGCCGCCAGCGACCGGGCCAGCAGCTCGTGCACGCCCGCAAAGGCGATCTTCGAGATGGTATAGGTGAAGAAATCGGGATTGAGCGACGACAGCTTGGCGTCGAGCATGTTGACGATCAGCCCGCCCTGCCCTTCCGGCACGGCCTGGGCGAAGGCGCGCGACAGCAGCGCCGGCCCGCGCGCATTGGCTGCCATGTGCATGTCCCACGCCTCGACGGAGAAGTCGTCGAGCGAATCATAGACGAAGGCGGATGCGCTGTTCACCAGCAGCGCGGGCGGCGGCATGCCCGCAAGCGCGGCGATCACCCGCTGCGCGCCGTCCGCCGCCGCCAGATCCGCCGCGACGGTGCGGGCACGTGGCAACCGCTTGGCCAGCGCATCGGCTTCCGTGGCCGAACGATGGTAATGAATGAGAACATCCCAGCCGTCGGCCGCGAGCGCCGAGGCGATTTCGGCGCCGATCCGTTTGGCGGCTCCGGTGACGATGGCGGTCCGGCTCGATCCGAATTCGGGGGTCATGGAGCCACCCGATAGGCGCTGCCCGAAAATCGGGCAAGGCGGGTAGAATCGTTACGGGCGATGCCCGCGCGACAGCCTGTCCACAGCTTATCCACAGCCTGTCCACATTCGCTGGGGAAAAGACTCACGCCGCAGCGGACGGGCGGGAGGAGACGGCGGCGTGCCAGCGGGCCAGCGCGGCATGGCGCTCGCGCGGGTCGGGCAGACGGGTGTCGATGCCGAAGTCGATCGCGACCAGCGCCGCGATGTCCGCCATCGTGAAAGCCTCTCCGGCGACGTAGCTTTGCCGCGTCAGATGGGCATCGAACAGCTCGATGAAGGCGCTCCACATGCTGCGGCCGCGTTCCACCAGATCCGGAATCTGTTCGATCCTCGGCCATTGGCCGCTCAGGGCGCGTCCGGCAAAAGCGGGAACGCGATTGCGAAAGGCCAGCGCCACCGCCTGGAAGCAGTCATGCTCGATCCGGCGCAGCCAGGCTTCGACCAGCCCGATCTCGCGCGGGTCCGTGCCGAACAGCGGCGGATCGGGCTGCAGCGCCTCGAAGTAGCGGCAGATGGCGAGCGAATCGTCCAGCAACGTTCCATCATCCAACAGCAATGCCGGCAGCTGACGCTGAGGGTTGATACCGACGAAAGCGGGGGTGAGATGCTCGCCCTGCTTCAGGTCGATGACGACCCGCTCCACATAGATTCGCTTTTCGGCCAGGTAAATGCGGACCCGCCTGGGGCTGGGCGCCCAAGCGCCGTCATAGAGCTTCATCCGATCGTCATCCTGTTTTCGCTTCACATTCGGCATGGGAACGCTAAAGCGCGCCCTCCATTTCGACAAGGATGCCCCACAGCCTTGATCCAGTTCGTCCCCATCGCCTCGATCCCCCCTGCCGAGATCGAGCATCTGCTCGACCTTGCCTTCGGTTCGGATCGACGAGGGCGCACGGCCTACAAGCTGCGCGAGGGCACCGATCCGATCGCCGCGCTGAGCCTTGCAGCGGTGGAAGAAGGCGTGCTGGTCGGCCTGGTCCTGTGCTGGCCGGTCCAGCTTGCCGAAGCCGACGGGCGCCTCACCCCGCTGATCCTGGTCGGGCCGGTGGCGGTGCGTCCCGAAAGACAGCGCGACGGCATAGGACGCGAACTGATGCTCCGGATGCTGGAAGCGGCCGATGCCGCTGCCAGCGATCCGATGACGCTGATCGGCGACGCGAGCTACTATGAGCGCTTCTTCGGCTTCTCCGCGCAGCATACGCAGGGTTGGGCGCTGCCGGGGCCGGTCGAGCGGCATCGGCTTCTCGCCCGGCTGAGGCCGGGCCAGGTCCTGCCGGAACGGGGAGCGCTCGGGCCACGCCCCGATGTCGGGCTCGATGCTGCGGTGGGAAGCTGATCCGCCCTTGTACCGCGCGCGCTTTGGCGGCACATCGCGCGCATGCCTGAAAGCCGTCCTGCCCCCGATTTTGCCGGTCTCTCCCTGAGCGACATCGCCGCTTTCGCGGCCGAGAAGCGCCTGCCGCCGGTCGAGACGTGGCACCCGGAGCATTGCGGCGACAGTTTCATGCGAATCGCCAGCGACGGCACCTGGTATCATGAGGGCAGCCCGATCGGGCGCCCGGCGATGGTCCGTCTCTTCTCGACGATCCTGCGCCGCGAGCCGGACGGCAGCTATGTGCTGGTCACGCCGGCCGAAAAGCTGACGATCGCGGTCGACGACGCCCCGTTCCTGGCCGTCGAGATGAAAGCCGAAGGCGAAGGCCGCGACCGCCGCCTGGCCTTCCGGCTCAACACCGGCGACCTCGTCGTTGCCGATGCGGATCATCCGCTGACGGTGACGGAGAAAGAGGATGGCCCCCATCCCTATGTCAGGGTCCGCAAGGGGCTGGACGCGCTGATCGGACGGCCGGTCTATTATGAGCTGGTCAATCTGGCGCTTGAAAGCGGGGAGGAACCTGTCGGCATCTGGAGCGAAGGCCAGTTCTTCGCGCTCGAATCGAAGTGAGCGGGCTTGCGGATCGTCTCCGCCGCAGCCTCGCGGCCGCTCCTGACCCGGGAACGCCGATTATCCAGCATGCCGGCCTGCCCCTCGATCAGACAGGCCTCATCGCATCGGCGGTACTTGTGCCGATCATCGATGCCCCACAGCCGCGGGTGGTGTTCACCGTTCGCCATGCCGGCTTGCGTGCCCATGCCGGCCAGGTGGCCTTCCCCGGCGGGCGGCTGGACCCCGATGACGACGGGCCGATCGGCGGCGCGCTGCGCGAGGCCTGGGAAGAGATCGGTCTGCCCGCCGAACGGGTCGATGTCGTCGGCGCCACGCGCAGTCATATCACCGGCACCGGCTATCTGATCACGCCGGTGCTGGGCGTGATCCCCGATGGCCTGGCGCTCAGCCCGCATGAGGCGGAGGTGGCCGGCATATTCGAAGTCCCGCTCGACCACCTTCTTGCCGAAGCGAACCATCTACGGAAATCCGCCCTCTATGACGGCATCGAACGCTTCTATTACGAGATCGACTGGCCGGAGGAGCGGATCTGGGGGGTCACCGCCGGATTGATCGTCAACCTCGCGCCACGGCTGCGCGCAGCGATAGACGCCGTGCGATGACACTTCTTCCGGATGCGGCATGGCGGCACGCGGCGGGGCTCGATCGCCTGATCGAAGCGCTTGGCGGCCGCGAAGGCGATATCCGCTTCGTCGGCGGCGCGGTGCGCGACACGCTGCTCGGCCTTCCGGTCAAGGATATAGACTGCGCGACGCGCCTGCTGCCGGAGGAAAGCAGCCGGCGGATCAAGCAAGCCGGCTTCAAGGCGATCCCGACCGGCATCGCGCATGGCACGGTGACGGCCCTGCTCCCGTCCGGGCCGGTCGAGGTGACGACGTTGCGGCGGGACGTCGCCACCGACGGGCGCCGCGCGGTGGTCGCCTTCACCGACGAATGGCGGGAAGATGCCGCGCGCCGCGACTTCACCATCAATGCGCTGTCGGCCGATCCGCTGAGCGGCGAGATCCACGATTATCACGGTGGCGTCGCCGACCTGGAGGCCGGGCTCGTACGCTTCATCGGCGATCCGCTCCAGCGTATCGCCGAGGATCATCTGCGCATCCTGCGGCTGTTCCGCTTCCATGCGCGCTTCGGCCGCGGGGCGCCCGATGGCGCGGCGCTCGCCGCCTGTGTCGCCCGGGCCAACGACCTGATGGCGCTGTCGCGCGAGCGTATCGCCGACGAACTGCTGAAGCTGCTGGGCGGCCCCGATCCCGGCGCCACCATCCGGCTGATGGTCGACAACGGCCTGTTCCGGCCGATCATTCCCGAGATCGACGAAGCCGGCGTCGACCGGCTCGAACGGCTGATCGCGCGGGAACGGGCGGCAGGCGTGGCCGGCGACCCGGTTCGCCGCCTGGGCGCGTTGTTGCCGGTGGACGCCGCCGCCGCGGCGGCGATCGCCCAGCGGCTCAAATTATCGAAGGCCGCAACCCGGCGGCTCGAAGCGGCAGCGGAGGCGGCCGACGCAGCCCCCGCCGCGCTGGCCTATCGTTTCGGTGTCGAGGTGGCGACCGACCTTCTGCTGCGGGGGGACCGCCCGATCGAGGCCCTCGGACTGGATCGGCTTGCCGATTGGCAGCGGCCGCGCCTTCCCGTGACCGGCGGCGTGCTGATCGAGCGCGGGCTCCCCGCCGGTCCGGCCGTCGCCGCCACGATACAGGCGATAGAACGGCGCTGGGTGGCGGAGGATTTTCCGGGCGGCGATCGGATCGAGGCGATCGTCGCGGACGAACTGGCTCAGGCGCTGCGGTCGCGCAGATAGGCAAAGGCTTCGTCCGACGGCAGCGGCCGGGCGAAATAATAGCCCTGCGCCACGTCGCAGCCCAGGCCGGTCAGCGTCTCGACCAGATCGGCCGTTTCGACACCTTCGGCGGTGGTGGTCATGCCCAGCGCCAGGGCAAGGCCGAGGATCGCGCGCACGATCGCGACGGAATCGCGATCCTGCATCATCGGGGCGATGAAGCTGCGATCGATCTTGAGCACGTTGATCGGCAGCCGCTGGAGATAGGCCAGGCTCGAATAGCCGGTGCCGAAATCGTCCATCGCGATCATCACGTCGAGATCGTGGATCGCACGCAGCACCTTGGCGATGCCATCGGGGTCGCTCACGATGCAGCTTTCGGTCAGCTCGATCTTCAGCCGATTGCCGGCCAGGCCGCTCTCGGCCAGCGCCGCCTCGACGGCCGAGACGACGTCGTCGCGATGAAACTGCACCGCAGAGACATTGACCGCCATATGCACCGGCAGCGGCGATCCCGCCTTGCGGTCCCATTCGGCCAGGGTGCGGGTGGCTGCACGCAGCGCCCAGCGTCCCAGCGGAACGATCAGTCCGGATTCCTCGGCCACGGGGATGAACTCGACCGGCGAGATCGCACCCTTTTCGGGATGATCCCAGCGGGCGAGCGCCTCGAAGCCGATCACGCCGCCATTCTTCAGGTCGATCAGCGGCTGAAAGGCGAGATGGAGCTGGTCGCGCTCGATCGCACGGCGCAGCTCGGTCTCCAGGCTGAAGCGCTGGCGGGCGGTGGTGCTGTCGCACGCCTGGTACAGCTCGGCATGGCCGGAATGTTTGGCGCGCTTCATCGCGAACTGGGCGTTGCGGATCAGGTCCTCGGCGGCATCCACCGCCGATGTCATCATCGCCGCTCCCACCGCACAGTCGATCTTGATCTCGAGATCGCCCAGCCGGATCGGGGTAGCGAGGCAGGCCTGCATCCGCCGGGCGGCGCGCATCGCCTCGACAGGATCATCGGCGACGCTCAGCAGAACCGCGAATTCGTCGCCGGCCAGCCGCGCAAGCACGTCGCCCGCGCGCAGCGCTGATATCAGTCGGCGGGCGACGGTGATGATCAGCTCGTCGCCGGCCAGCGAGCCGACCCCCTCATTGACCCGGCTGAAGCGGGTGAGGTCGATCAGCAGCACCGCGAACTGCCGGCCCTCGGTCTCGAAATTGAGCATCGCCTGCTCGATATGCTCGGCAAAGGCGGCGCGATTGGGCAGCCCGGTAAGGCTGTCGCGGAGCATCTGGGTGCGCAGCGAACGCTCACCCTCGACCTGCTGGGTACGGTCGATCAGCGAGACGATACAGCGCGGCACCGGTGATTCGGCGGTCGCCAGCCGCGACAGGCGCACCGCGAAATGGCGGCCGCTGATACCGTCGCCCTCCTGCATGTCGAAGCTGCGCTCGCATTCGTCGCCATCCAGAAAATCGCTGATCACGGGCATCAGCGGCAGGCCGATCCCGGTGCAGATGTCCCGCGCCGGATCCGCCTGGCGTGGCAGGCCATGGCGCGAGGCGAGGTCCAGAAAAGCGCTGTTTCGCGCCAATATCGTCGGCTTGCGATCGACCAGGCAGATCATCGCGATCGCGATCGGCAGCGTATCGATGAACTCCTGCTGCGCCGCGGTGCGGGGGGTATCGAGCAGTTCCTGGAGCGCGGCGGGAAGCTGGAGCGCAGGCAACAGGCGATCGTCTCCGGGGCTGACGGAAGAAGTGACGATCCTGGTTTTTGCCGCCCGCATGGTCCGACGGCATTAGCAGCGCAGGGTTAATGCTCTGTTTCCGAGCACTTAATCCTTTGACTACACATGGACTTAGCCGCGGAAGCGATTGTCTCGCGGAAAGCCGACCGGCGGCATGCGCCCCGCCGCCCCGCGCGCCGCGCGCCATGGCGTCAGGTCGGTCTCGCTGCGGGTGCGGCCGGTTTCGCCGCCCATCGTCCAGCTCAGGCCGTCATCCAGCCTGAAGCTGATCGCATCGGACAATCCGCCATCCTTGTAGCGCTGGATCGTCACGCCCTGCCCGCGCGACATGCGCGGCAGCTCACTGAGCGGAAACACCACCATCTTCCGGTTATCGCCGATCGCCGCGATATAATCGTCGCCGGGTGCGACCGGATGAATCACCGCCAGCCGTCCCTTGTCGCGCAGATTGACGATCTGCTTGCCCTTGCGGGTCTCGGCCGTCACCTCGGCCATGTCGACGACGAACCCCTTCCCGTCGGCCGATGCGAGCAGCAGTTCGGCTCCCGGCCGGGCGACCAGCAGGGCGACGACGCGCGCGTCGGCCTCGACATCGGCGAACAGCCGGACCGGCTCGCCGAAACCGCGACCACCCGGCAGCTTGTCTGCCGGCAAGGTATAGAAGCGGCCCTGATCGGTCGCCAGCAGGATGCGATCGGTGGTCTGGGCCTTGATGGCATAGGCCGGGCCGTCGCCTTCCTTGAACTTGACCGCCGTGGTCGCGGCGTCGTCCAGATGACCCTTCATCGCCCTGATCCAGCCCCGTTGGGACAGGATCACCGTCACCGGCTCGCGCTCGACCATCGCCTCCAGCGGGATTTCGCGCGCGGGCGCGGCCTCCGACAGCGTCGTGCGGCGCGCGCCCAGCGCGGTCTCCGGGCCATAGCGGGTGCGCAGCGCGGCCAGGTCCCGCTTCATCCGGGTGCGCTGGCGGGCCGGGCTCGCGATCAGCGCCTCCAGATCCTTGCCCTCGGCATCGAGCGTGTCGCGCTCCTTGCGGATCTCCATTTCCTCCAGCTTGCGCAGGCTGCGCAGCCGCATGTTGAGGATGGCCTCGGCCTGCCGGTCGGTCAGCCCGAATTCCGCGATCATCACCGGCTTGGGCTCATCCTCCTCGCGGATGATCTGGATGATCCGGTCGAGGTTGAGATAGACGATCAGATAGCCGTCGAGCAGTTCGATCCGATCGGCGATCTTGGCGAGCCGATGCTGCGATCGGCGGACCAGCACCTCGAACTGATGCTTGAGCCAGGCCGACAGCGCCTGGGCCAGGCTCATCACCATCGGCGTCCGGGTATCGTCGAGCACGTTGAGGTTGAGCGAGACACGGACTTCGAGGTCGGTCAGCCGGTAGAGGCTTTCCGTCAGCATGTCCGCATCGACCGTCCGGCTGCGCGGCTCGAGGATGATGCGGATATCCTCGTCGCTCTCGTCGCGGACATCGGCCAGGATCGGCAGCTTCTTCTCGTTGATCAGCTCGGCGATCGCCTCGATCAGCTTCGATTTGGGGACCTGATAGGGAATCTGGCTGACGACGAGGTGCCAGCCCCCGCCCTTCTCGTCGACCTTCTCGATCAGCGCGCGGACACGGAATGCGCCACGACCGCTGGCATAGGCGTCGGCGATCGACTGCGCGCCATCCACCAGCACGCCGCCGGTCGGAAAATCCGGCCCGCGAACGAACTGCATCAGCTCCGCGCTGTCGGCCTCGGGCTTGTCGATCAGGTGGACGGCCGCGTCGACCAGCTCGGCGACATTGTGCGGCGGGATCGAGGTCGCCATGCCGACGGCGATGCCGCTGGCGCCATTGGCCAGCAGATTGGGGAACAGGCCGGGGAAGATTTCGGGCTCTTCCTCCTCGCCATTATAGGTGGGGCGGAAATCGACCGTACCCTCGTCGAGCCCGGCCATCAGCTCGCCGGCCGCCGCCGTCAGCCGCGCCTCGGTATATCGCATGGCCGCGGCATTATCGCCGTCGACATTGCCGAAATTGCCCTGCCCGTCGACCAGCGGGTACCGCAGCGAGAAGGTCTGGGCGAGGCGGACCATGGCGTCATAGACCGACTGGTCGCCGTGCGGGTGATATTTGCCGATCACGTCGCCGACGACGCGCGCGCATTTCTTGTAACCCGCGGTCGGATCGAGCCGCAGCAGCCGCATCGCCCAGAGCAGCCGCCGATGAACCGGCTTCAGCCCATCGCGGACATCGGGCAGCGACCGCGCGGTGATCGTCGACAGCGCATAGACGAGATAGCGGTCGGACAGCGCGCTATCGAAGGGGGTGTTGCGGATGCTGTCGTCGGGCAGCTCGGCGATATCGGTCATGGCTTAGCTGTAGCGGGGAAAATGGGGCGTGGGGAAGCCTCTTCGACGTCAGGCCGCCTCCACCTCGGCCATTATCCACTCGCGAAAGGCCTTCACCTTGGCGGCATTGTGCCGGTGCTCGGGATAGACCAGCCAGAAGCTGCCGCCGCGGCCGACATGCGGGAAGATCTGCACCAGC
>SCUQ01000073.1 GCA_004297635.1 Rhizorhabdus sp.
AGCCGCATGAACGGTTCTAGGGCGTATGTCTCCCGGTGACGGCAGTCCGAGAAAACGGCAAATTTGGCCGACGGCCCGGCTCGGAGCGGCATTGAGTTCCTCCGAACGGAGCAAGATGCACTGCTCGCGCGGGAACAGTTGGAACAGCCGCTCGACCTGTTGTCCGTAGAAGCCCCGTTCGACATAGCTGAAGACGCGATGATGGCCCGGGGCCGAGCGATCGCCGTCCATCAGGCGCGCTCGCCCTTCGCGGATGCACCATGCGAAGGGGTGCGTCTCCTTGCGCTTGGCATATTCCATCTTCCAGTGCGACCAGGCCCGTTCGATGGGGTCCCGGAACAGCAGGATGATCTTCATCTTGGGATTGTAGCGGGCAATCCGTTCCAGGCTGTTGGGCCAGTAGATGTAGATCGGCGTCGCCTCGCCGCGCAGGCGTTCATCATCGGCGAACAGCCCATGATAGGCGTGATAGTCCGGCGCTGCCCAATCGATCGTCTCGTCATCGAAGAAATGCGCTTCCTTGACAGCGGGCAGCTGTAGCCCGGGCAACTCGCGCAGATATTCGAACAGGGCGCTCGTGCCGCCCTTCTGGACGCCAGCGACGAGGAAGCCGAGCCGAGGATCCTCGTTCACGGCTTGCCGTTGCTCATTTCTCCTTCAGTGCCGACTTCATGGAGTCGGTGAAGGGTTGGAGCAGATAATCGAGGATGGTCCGCTGACCGGTGACGATCGCCACGCTCGCCTGCATGCCGGGTGCGAGGTGAACGCCGGGGCCGGCCTTTGCCAGTTCGGCCGCGGGTACCGTGACCTCGACCAGGAAATAGCTGACTCCGGATTTCTCTGTGGTCCGGGCATCGGCGGCGACCAGCGTCACCTTGCCTTCCGCCGGAGACACGGTCCGAGGGTTGAAGCCCATCAGCGTAACACGGGCGGGCATGCCCAGCCGGACGTCAGCGATGTCGCGTGGCGATACCTCGGCCGCGATGACGAGCTGCGTATCGGTGGGAACGATCTGCATCAGGGTCTGCCCGCCGCCGGCTACGCCGCCTTCGGTGAACTGGGTCAGATTGAAAACGTAACCCGCGACGGGGGCTCGGATCTCGGTCTGCTGCTGCTGTTCGAGTACAGCCCGAAGTTTCGGAGCGGCATCGGCGAGGCGTTCCTGCGCGGCCCGGATGCCATCGGATATCTCGGTCTGGCGGCGATCCTCCAGCTGGGCGATCTGCAGCCTTACCTGCCCCACTGCCTGTCTGGCCCGAGACATATCGGCGAGCATGGAGCCTTTCTGACCCCTGACCTGGACAGCGGAACGCTCAAGCGCGAGTAGCCGGCTGTTGGGGGCATAGCCCTGACGGCTCAACTCCCGCACGCCGTCCAGCTCCTCCCTGACGAGCTTGGCCTGATCGTCGACCGATTGCGCCTGAATCTGCAGACCGGAAATCTGGCTGCCGAGCTGCTGTGCCTGTGAGTTGAGCACCATCGCCTGGCTGCGGTACAGCATCATCCGGTTCTGGAACAGCGCGCGCTGGCTCGCCAGCAGCGCCGCGACTTGCGGGTCGCCAGCGCGGCGCAGAAGTTCATCCGGGAAGTTTATGTCGGGCGCATTGACAGCCTCGGCATTG
>SCUQ01000074.1 GCA_004297635.1 Rhizorhabdus sp.
GGTCCATGTCGATCACTCCGATGCCTCCTGACTGTCAGCCAGGGGCGAGGAAAACATGGGTCAATTCTCAGTGAAAACTTATAACCCTCCCGGGTCACTTCTCAGTGCAACTCAACAGCTAGCTTCTCCTTCTCGCTGGGACCGGTGGTTCAGGAAAAGGTGTTGGCCTACGAAACCGGGTTCAAGCTCGGCTTGGCTGATCGCCATGTTCAGCTGAATGGCGCGCTTTTCTATTACGACTATTCGGACAAGCAAATCCGCGGCCGGGTCACCGATCCGGTCATCGGTCGTCAGAACCGACTGCTGAATATCCCGAAGAGCCGTGTACAGGGTGCAGAAATCAACGCGATCGTCCTTCCCGTTACCGGGCTCAAGCTCGAGTTCGGCGCGACCTACGTCGATTCCAAGATCCAAGGCACCTATCTTGGCGCGTCCGACGCGGTCGGTAATGCGATCAATGTCGACGGAGAGAAATTCCCTCTGACACCGGATTGGCAGGTGCAGGCGGATGCTGAATATCGCTTCCCGGCGTCCGCATCGGTCGAGCTGTTTGTCGGTGCGCATTATAATTACCAGGGCGGTACCAATTCCGGCCTCGGTAATCTGGCAGTTCTGGCAGTTCCTGCGTACGAACTGGTGGATTTGCGTGCGGGTGCGACGATGATGGATGGCCGTCTGACACTCAACGGATTCGTCCGTAACCTAACCAAGGAATATTACTATACTTTCGTCAGCTTTGGGGCTCCCAACACGGCTGCGCGGTACACTGGGCGTCCCCGGACCTTTGGAGCGACGTTTAGCTATCGCTATTAATGGATCGTCACGAGCGGACCCCTTCAATTTCTGAAGGGGCCTTGCGCCTTTGCCATGTCAGCTAGACGTTGGGTGAGGAGGTGGTGATTTAGGGCATACCTAGCCGCGAATCTTATTCCGTGGGTGTCCTCGTCGCTCACATCATGCAAGGGTGGCACGCAACAGCAAATCTCGTTGGTTGCGTGCCCCCGCAACCAACAAACTTGCACTTCCAAAGAAGCCCGCTTGGCAATTCGCCCAGCGGGCTTCTTTGCGTCTGAACACAGCGCCAAAATGCCAGCGAGTTCGCCGCGCAGCTCAACTTCGAGCTTGCCGTTCTCCGGCGTCAACACGACCACCTCCACAAGCGACCGGATAAGCTCGAATGCCTCCGGCGCCTGCGCAGGGTCGCTGAGATTGGATTGAAGGTCTGCGACTTTCTGCCGATAGAGATCAGCCAATGCCGGGCGGATCAACGGCGGAGGTGGGCTGGACTGTTCGGCCAGCAAGTCTGCTCGCGTTGGCGGGCATCCGATCAGCGGCGATGCAACTCATCGCTCACATGCATTGCAGCGCCGTCCGTCCTGGCTCATATCCGGGCCATTGATTTCTGGGTGGGGGCCCGCGTTGCGGATCGCGATTGTCGATGACAGCGGATTGCGCGCGACCGTCCTGGAGGATGGTCTGCGCGAGGCCGGCTATGACGACATCCATGTCGTCCCGCCGCTCGGCGCCTGGGTTGCCAAGCTGGAGCGGATGGCGCCCGACGTTGTCCTGATGGATCTTGGCAGCCCCAGCCGCGATACGCTGGAGGAGATGCTGGCCGTCAGCCGCGCGCTGGCCCGTCCGATCGCGATGTTCGTCGACCAGTCGGACGATCAGATGATCGGCGCTGCGATCGATGCGGGCGTCTCGGCCTATGTCGTCGACGGATTGCGCAAGGAGCGGGTGAAGCCGATTCTCGATCTCGCCATCCGCCGTTTCAACGCATTCAACAAGATGCAGACCGAATTGGACGAGGCCCGCTCGGCGTTGGCCGATCGCAAGGCGATCGATCGCGCGAAGGCGCTGCTGATGAAGAGCCGCAATCTCGCCGAGCCTGATGCCTATGCGCTGCTGCGATCGACCGCGATGAACCAGGGAAGGAAGATCGTCGAGGTGGCGGAAGCCCTGATCACCGCCCACAGCCTGCTGGGAGGCAAGGAATGATCGCGACCCTGAATCCGTCTCCGACCCCGCTCGCCGTCGCCTTCCTGCCGCTCACCGACAGCGCCCCGCTCATCGTCGCGCGCGAGAAGGGTTTCGCGGCTGAGGCCGGTATCGACCTGTTGCTCCACAAGACGACCAGTTGGGCGACCGTTCGGGACATGCTGGTCTATGGCCAGGTTCAGGGCGCGCATATGCTGGCGCCGCTTGCCATCGCGGTGACGCTCGGCCTCAGCCAGCACCCTGCGGCGCTGTCGGCGCCTTTCAAGCTGAACCTCAACGGCAATGCGCTGGCGATGTCGACCGAGTTCGCCGCCGCGCTCGATCCCGATCCCGCCAAGCGGATCGACGATCCGGTCGGCGCCGCGCATGATTTCGCCACCGCGATCGGCCTGCACCGCCGCAAGCCGGTGATCGGCATTGTCCACCGCTATTCGAGCCATGCGCTGATGCTTCGCTACTGGCTGGGCTTTGCCGGGATCGACCCCGACCGCGATCTGGCGCTACGCGTGCTGCCGCCCTCGCTGATGGTCGAGGCGCTGCGCTCGGGCGAAATCGACGGCTTCATTGCGGGCGAACCATGGAGCAGCGTCGCCGTCGCCGCCGGCCTCGCGGAGATCGTCGCGGTCGGGTCGCGCATCTGGAGGCGCGGCGTAGAGAAGCTGATCGCCTTCCGCACCGACTGGATGGAGAGCCACCCCGAGACGGTCGACCGCTTTCTCGTCGCGATGGCGCGCGCCGCCGCCTGGAGCGACGACCCAGTGAACCGGACGGAACTGGCCGAGCTGCTCGAACGGCCAGCCTATGTCGGCCAGCCCGCCGCGACGATCCTGCCTGCTATCGAGGGCCGTCTGCTGCTGCGGCCCGGCACCGAGCCTGCGGCCATCGACGACTTCATGATCTTTGCGGGCGAGGCCGCCAACTTCCCATGGCGGAGCCAGGCTCTGTGGATCTATTCGCAGCTCGTCCGCTGGAAGATGGTCGAGCCTGGCCCGGAGGCTGAACGCAAGGCGGCGGAGGTGTTTCGCTCCGACATTTTTCGTCGCGCGCTCGCGGATGCAGCATTGCCGATGCCGGGTGCCAGCATGAAAGTGGAGGGTTCCCTGTCGAACCCGCTGCCTGTCGGAACGAGCAGCGGCAGCTTGACGCTTGGACCCGATCGTTTCTTTGACGGCCGGATTTTCGACCCATCGCGCATCCCTGAATATCTCGCGGGCTTCGGCACTTAAACCACGATTGCGCGACGCCGCGTTACGATTGCAAAAATTTAACTTGCAGAGCAGAAGCGATTCGCGCGTTATCTGTGCAGCGCACAATGATGCTGCGCTGACATGGCGATCTTCCTCAACGACGAGGAGAGGCGCCTCCATATTACAGCAAAGCCGCTGTCGGGCCTCGGTCAACGAGGGTCCGATTGCGGCTTTTTTTTGGTTTTCGGCTCTTGGGGGGAAATATGACGGACAGCAATGACGACGGTGGCGCGAAGATGGCGATAGACCGCCGCGCCTTCCTGAAGACCGGCGCCACCGCAGCGGCCGGACTGGCCTTGGCGGCGGGCGTGGAGAGCCCCCTCTTCGCGGCGGGCGGCAAACCCGAGGTGACCAGCGCGAAGCTCGGCTTCATCGCGCTAACCGACGCCGCGCCGCTGATCATCGCCAAGGAGCTGGGCCTTTTCGCCAAATATGGCATGCCCGATGTGGTCGTCGCCAAGCAGGCAAGCTGGGCCGGCACCCGCGACAATCTGGTACTCGGCACCGCCGGCGGCGGGATCGACGGCGCGCACATATTGTCGCCGATGCCGTACATGCTGACCCTCGGCACGATCGGCAAGGCAACGCCGATGAACATCCTTGCCCGGCTCAACGTCAACGGCCAGGCGATCTCGGTCGAGAAGCAATATCTGGCGGGGCGCGCCGACATCAATGCGGCACGGATGAAACCGCTGATCGCACAGCGCAAGGCCGCCGGCCGCAAGATCACCATGGCGATGACCTTCCCCGGTGGCACCCATGATCTGTGGATCCGCTACTGGCTCGCCGCGCAGGGCATCAATCCGGAGAGTGATGTCGAACTGATCACCATCCCGCCGCCGCAGATGGTCGCCAATATGAAGGCGAACACGATGGAAGCCTTCTGCGTCGGCGAGCCGTGGAACGATCAGCTCGTCGCGCAGAATCTCGGCTACACCGCCGTCTCGACCGGCCAGCTGTGGATGAACCATCCGGAAAAGGCGTTTGCGATGCGCTCCGACTGGGTCGTTGCCCATCCGAATGCCGCCGTGGCGCTGACCGCCGCGATCATCGAGGCGCAGCGCTGGTGCGACGTCCCCGCCAACAACGCGAAGCTGGCGGAGATCGTCGGCGGGCGCGACTGGCTGAAGGTACCGGTGGCCGATATCAAGGACCGGCTGCTCGGCAACTTCACCATGGGCGACGGCCGCGTCTATACGAACGCCCCGTTCAAGATGAAGTTCTGGGCGTCGAACGCCTCCTTCCCGTACAAGAGCCACGACCTCTGGTTCCTCACCGAGGACCAGCGCTGGGGCAAGCTGCCGGCCAATCTCAATAGCAAGGCGGTGATCGCCAAGGTCAACCGTGCCGACATCTGGCGCAAGGCGGCGCTGGTCGCGAAGGTGCCCCCGGCGCAGATCCCGAAGTCGGACAGCCGCGGCGTCGAGAAATTCTTCGACGGCAAAC
>SCUQ01000075.1 GCA_004297635.1 Rhizorhabdus sp.
AGGAGCCGGTGCCCGGCGTTTCGATGCCGGGATCGGGGGGTGAGGAGATCGTCACCGATGCCAGGGGCAGGGCGGTCGTCACCGGCCTTGGCTATGGCGTCGTGGCGCAGGTTCGCACCAATCTGGACAATGTTCCGCTCGATAATGTCGCGGGCCCGCCGCCGGTGGTCGAATTCACTCCTCGCGCTGGAACTGTTGCCGTAATAAACTACCCTATCCAGGCGAAGGGTGAGGTGCTGGTCGGCATCTTCGTCCGGCGCGGGGAGCGTAAAACGGGGCTTTCGGCGGTTATGTTGCGTGCAATTGGCGATAATGGTGAAACCCATGAAGGGCTGACCGAATATGACGGCAGCTATCTGTTCGATGCGCTGCGGCCCGGCCATTACCGGATCGAGCTGGTGGAGCGGCAGGCCAAGCGGCTGAACATGCGGCTCGAAGCGCCGATCGAGTTTACGATCGGCCCGAACGGAGGGCCTGCGCCCGATGTTCAGGGCACGGTGCTGTTCCAGTGACGGCACGCACCCTGGCCCGCGCCGGAGGAATCCTCTTGGCCTGTTCGGCTACAGCCGCTTGGTCACAAACCTACACCGTCAACAGCATCAACCCGATCACCGCCTTTGGCGAGGTCGCGGCGGCGGCGACCGGCGATACCATATTCTTTCAGAACAATACGACCGTGACCGCGGTATCCGGCAGCGGCGCGCGCATCAAGGGTACGGTCCGCCGCGCGACCGTGACGATCCGTTGTGCGGGTTCGGGTAGCCCGAACACATGCAGCATCGCCGGAAACAATGCCCGGGTGCGGGTCGGCAGCCTGAGCAGCACGGGCCGGGCGAGGGCCTTCAGCGAGTTCATCGCGACGCCGGGCACCGGCGTGCTGACCGGTACGCTGACCGGGTCGACGCTGGATTTCGTCGTGTCGGGCTTCACCGGCACCGGCAACAAGACCTTCTTCCTCGACACGAAGCTGCCGATCAAGGGCGACAATGAGGGTGTGCCCGGCGACACCGGGGCTGAGACCAGCACCTATTATGTCTATGTCGCCAAGGACCCGACCACGCCGACCACCGGTCTGACCGCGGCGGCTACGATCACGATCCGCCGCTCGCTCTATATCCAGCTGCCGCTAATCCCCCTGCGCTTCGGCTCCCTGGTGCGGCAGCCATCGGGCACGTCGGCGCAGGTCACGATCAACCAGACGACGGGGGCCCGCACCCAAACCGGCAATGTCAACCTGATCGCCGCGCCGCTGCCCGCCTTCGGCCGTGCCCAGATCACCGTGAAGGGCGAGCCCAGCACGACCTTCGCGGTCAGCTATTCGCCGACCGGCAACATCGTGATGTCGAACGGCGCGAATAATTTGAGCATAACGACACTCAAGACCAATAGCAGTAGTGGGACGCTGGACGGCACCGGCACGCTGACGCTGGGGGTCGGGGGCACGATTACCGTCACCGCCAGCACGCCGCGCGGCGAATATTCCGGGAACCTGACCGTCACCGTCACCTATAATTGAGCGCGGCGCCGCGCCGAACGGCCTTCGGCATGTCGACACTGCGGCAGGCTATTCCTTTCCAGGCATCGATCCGCTCGGGCGGGGTGCCATCTGAGCGCCGCGGCGGAAGCTGGCCGTCTGACGGCAACTCGGTCTCCTATGCGCATAGCCGTCGCCGGAGACCTGGAG